>NZ_JBFBBQ010000030.1:42272-94797 GCF_040682775.1 Amycolatopsis sp. NPDC051106
CCTGCGAACCAGCAGGCGGCTGCGCGGCAGGGGCCTGCGAAGCGGCAGGTTGCTGCGGAGCCGGGGGCTGATGCGGGGCCGACGCCTGCGAACCAGCAGGCGGCTGCGCGGCAGGGGCCTGCGAAGCGGCAGGTTGCTGCGGAGCCGGGGGCTGATGCGGGGCCGACGCCTGCGAACCAGCGGGCGGCTGCGCGGCAGGGGCCTGCGAAGCGGCAGGTTGCTGCGGAGCCGGGGGCTGCTGCGCGGCAGGCGGCTGCTGTGAGGCCGGTGCCTGCGAACTGGCAGGCGGCTGCGCGACTGGTGATTCCTGCTGCGCGGCAGGGTCCTGCGAATCGGGAGGTTGCTGCAGGCCCAACGGCTGCGAAGCGGCAGTGGACTGCTGCGGGGCCGGTTGCTGGGAGCTGGAGGGCGGTTGCTGTTGGCCTGCTGACTCGGACTGCCCAGCAGCCGACTGCATCTGAGCCGGTGCCGGCTGCTGCTCAACCGGCGCCTGCTGCGCGGCAGGTTGCGGCTGGGCCGATGCCTGCGAACCACCAGATGGCTGCCCGGCGGGCGACTGCAGCTGGGCCGACGACGGCTGCGCGGCCGGCGGTTCTGGCTGGTCCGGCGCCTGCGAATCAGCAGGTTGCTGCTGGCCCAGTGGCTGCGCACCGGCAGGGGATTGCTGGGCCGACAACGGCGATTCCGCTGGCTGCGGCGGAGCCGTAGCCAGCGGGTGCGGCAAGGTCGGCGGCTGTTGCTGGCTCTGCGGCACCGCAGGCGACTGCCCGGCGGTAGCCGGCGGCTGCGGCTCAGCGGGCGGTTGCGGCTCACCGGCGGCAGTCGGCTCCTGGGCTGAAGGTGACTGCGATGCGGCCGTCGACGAAGACGGGGAGGCCGACTGTTCCGGCTGCGAGACAGCAGACGGTTGCGGCTGCACGCCAGCCGCCTCCGGATCCGGCGGTTCCGTAGTGGGCACCGCTGCAGCTTCCGACTCCGCGCTATCACGCAGCTCAACCTCAGCTGGGGAAGGCGCACCTGCTTCGGGCTCGACTACCTCCTCCGGCGCGGGCTCAGCCGGTGAAGGCACAGCCGCTTCGGGCTGGGCCACTTCCCGGGGCTCGTGGCCGACCACAACAGGTTCAGTCGCTTCCAGCTGCACCGCATCTCGAGGCTCGTGGTCGACCGCCGCAGGTTCAACCGCTTCCGGCTGCACCTCATCTCGAGACTCGTGGTCGACCGCCGCTTCCCGCGACTCGTGGTCGACCACGGTGGGTTCAGCCTCTTCCGTCTCAACGGCATCTCGAGACTCGTGCTCGGCCACCGCAGGTCCAGCCACTTCCGCCTCAACGGCACCCCGAGACTCCTGCTCAGCCACCGCAGGTTCAGCCGCTTCGGGCTGAACCACTTCCCGCGGCTCGGGGTCGGCCACCACCGGCTCAACCGCTTCAGGCCGAACCTCACTCAGGGCCTCGACTTCGGCCGGCGCCGATTCGGCTACCTCCGACTGAACCAGACCTCGCGACTCGGCTTCGGCAGGCGCAGGCGAATTCGCATCCCGGGGTCCGGCGGCCTCCGGCTGGACCGCTTCCCACGACTTCGACTCCACCGCCGCCGCAGGCTGGGCGGTACCATCCGGCACCGTCGCCGAGGCTCCATCCCGCAACTCCGGCGCCTCGGCCCCATCAGTCTCGACCGGTTCCGGCGAAGACCCCGCCGCCTCGACCACGTTCCCACGCTCCGGCTCAGCCGGCCGCGGTGCAGACTCCAAAGCCTCCGCCTCAGGCGCCGGCTGGTGGGCCACCGCAGGTTCCTCAACCGGCCGAGGCGCGGATTCAGCGAACGGCGCCCGCTCAGGCGCCCCTGGGTCCGGACGCAACTCCGACCGGCCCACCTGCGCGGAAATCCCCGGCGAGGCATCAAACGTCGGCGGACCAACCGCCGGCTCAGGTCGTTGCCAACCGGCCTCGACCGCCGCATGCGCGCCCCGGGCCTCGACAGCCGGAGCCTCCGGAGTCTCCGGAGCCGCGTGACGAGCCTTCCCCGATAGGTCAGACCACTCGCGGTCCTCCTGGGGACGTCCCTGACCCCACGCCGAACTCGACCCCGACCGACCGGCCGGCGGCACGTGCTGCTCAGGCGCCCCCGGCGGGGGCGGCTGGGGCACCGTCCGCCACACCGGGGCCGGGCCGATGTTCATCGGGGCCGGCGCCTGGCCGGGCGGGCGCGCTCCCGGAGGCGGGGGCGACGGCCTGGCCGCCGGCTTGGGGATCGGGTCCAGGGACGACACCAGGACCGACGTGTTCTCCGGGTCCTCGACCTTCCGGCCACTGCGCTCGCGGTAGACCATCTCGCCGTCGGCGTCCATCTCGACCAGGTAACCCGCCTCCGCGAGCTGCTCCTCGTCGAGGTCCGCCAGCCTCTCGTAACGCGAAGGCACCACTCGATAAATCGGCCACGCCAGCGAAGCGTGCTCGGCGTGGAACTGGGCCAGCAACGCCGCCATCTGGTGCTGCCACGGCAGCGACATCCCCTCGGCCAGCGACCGGGGCAGCACCACGTACCCCGCGTCGACGCCCGGGTAGCCCTGGCTCAGCTGGTCGGACAGGGGCGTGCTGGACGCGGGGCGAGCCGACTGCCGGGGCGGCTGGGGCGCGCCGAACAGCGCCGCCGGGTCCTGGGGCTCGCCCGGGCCGGGCTTGCCTCGCTTGCCGAATTTGCGTCCCACGTGCTCATCCTCTGCCAGTACGCGGCCACCTGCTCGTGGAAGCGCCGCGACGTCGGGTGAATCGGCCGATTCGTGTCAAGGCCCTCGAGACCCATGCTAAACGCCGGGGCGGACCGCCTGCGGCACCACTTCGGCCTCGTCGAACGAGAACGGCCGCGTGTGCACCGGGACGCCGGTCTGCTGCGCCTCGACGATCTTGCCGTCGCCCAGGTACATCATCACGTGGTGGATCGTGTCCGGGTTCGACGGGTCGTTGGCGAGGAACAGCAGGTCACCGGGCTGTGCGTCGCGCACCGGCAGCAGCGCGCCCGCGTGGTACTGGTCGCGCGAAACGCGCGGCAGGATGATCCCGGCCGACTCGTACGCCCGCAGCATCAGGCCCGAACAGTCGTACGAATTCGGGCCCGTGGCGCCCCACACGTACGGCTTGCCCTGTTCGCCCAGCGCGAAGCTGATCGCCTTCCCGGCGGCCTGGCTCGGCGGCAGCAGCTGGCCCATCCCGGTGCCGCAGGCGACGACGTCGACGACCTGGCCGACGTTCTCCACCAGCGTCGCCGCCATCGGCTCCCACTTGTGGTACCGGTCCGGGAAGCCCGAGCGTTCGACGGCCTGCGCGGCGTCGCCCGGGCGCTTGTTCTCCCAGTCCGGCACCGCCAGCAGCACGTCGTAGAACTTGTTGACCGCGTAGGTCGGGTTGGTGACCTCGGAGATCGAGCCCCAGCCCATCGACGGGCGCATCTGGAAGATGCCCTGCGAGTCGCGGTCACCGTAGGTGAGGTTGTGCAGCCCGGACTCGGTCATCCCGGCCTGGATGGCGACCTGCCACGCGCGCGGCGCCAGCGACCGCTGCTTGCCGATCGTGATGATCAGCGCGACGGTGCCCTTCTGCTCGTCGTCCAGCTTCGACGCGTCGACCGTGCCGCGATCGCCCTCGCCGGGCTGGGTCGGCCCGACCGAGGCGTCGCAGCTCATCAGCGACACGCCCCGGGCCTGCGCTTGCTGGTTGTCGATGACGACCTTGGCGGCGACGGCGGTGACGACCAGGGCGCCGATCGCGACGAACACGACCAGCCCCAGCCACAACCCCAGCCGCCGCACGGTCAGCTCGCCTGGTCGTAGTCGGCGACGCGCCAGCCGGCGTTGGTGCTCACGACCGTGATGGCCAGCTTGGGCCCGTCGGTCGGGATCGTCAGCTGCACCGAACTGGTGTACGACGTGCCGACGACCGGCTCACCGGTGACCTTCGTCGCCGGGATGTTCGCCGGGTCGACCGACGCCATCACCGGCAGGTACTCCTCGGTGGTGAAGGGTTTCAGCTTGGCCAGCCACTGGTCGGAGGTGATCCCGGCCGGGTGGTCGACCCAGGCGGCGGCCCACTCCTTGGCGACGCGGACGGCGTCCCCGTTCGGCGCCGCCGTCGTCGGGGTGGCCAGCGGCGCGGACAGCCGCGTCGGCAGGTTCGACGTCGGCACCGGCGCCGCGACCCCCGGCGCGGTCGCGGTGACGGACGTGGTCGTGCCGGTGGTGGGCGAGGCTTTCGCCTGCGGCTTGCCGACCGCCTTGGGCAGCACGATGCCGAGCGCGGTGACGAGGATCGCCAGGAAGACCAGCGTCCCCATCAGGTGGCGGGGCGAGCGCAGCGGCCAGCCCCACAGGCGGCGGTAGACCGCGGCGCGGCCGCGGTTGGTGCGGATCGGCATCGGTCACCGCCCCATGACTTGGTCGGTGTCACGCGGTTCTTCACGCACTTCGATGCCCCGCGAAGGCCGGTACAGCACGAAGACCGGCTTGCCGGCGACGACTTCGGGGTCGACGCGGCGCGGCTGCGCCCGCACTCCCGGCGTCCGTGGCACGTCCTGCGGCGTGTAGTCGTTGAAGCCGGACTCGGGGGTGCGCAGGTCGGACGGCACGACGACGGGCTCCGGCTCGTCGGTCCAGCGGCGGTCGGCGACCGGGGAGGTGTCGACGCGCCGGCTTTCCTCGCGCCGGAGCGTCGGCCGGCCGCCCGCGCCGACCACGACGTAGTCGCCGGGGTCGCCGTTGGCCGGGTTGTACTGGCCGTACACCGGGGAACCGGGGCGTCCGCCGGCGGGCAACGCCCCTGCCGGGCCGCCGTTGATGGCCCCCGGCCAGGCGCCGGACCAGGCGGCGGCCGGGCGGCCCGCGCCCGAGGTGTTGTCGAGCCGCTGGGCGTTGGCGAAGATCGTGGCCTCCGGCCGGAACCGGCCACCACCGGCGGTGGCGCCGAGCGGGCCGCGCTGCTCGCCGTCGACGACGTCGTCGGTGTCGCGCACGTTCTGCCAGAACTCGTCCTGCGGCGTCGGGCCGTTGCGGTTGCGCTTGAAGCGGGAGAAGATCCCGCCCCCGGGCGACGGCACGGCGGCGCCGACCATGCTGACCGACATCTCGACCATCTGCCACAGGCGCCGGACCGGCCGCCCGACCATGAACAGCAGCACGGTGATGAGCCCGGCGAGGACCATCTGCGTGAGCATGTTCAGCGAGTTGCCGGCGTCGAAGATGGCCTGCAGCAGCAGCGCGTGCACCCCGGCGAGCACCGAGAGCACGACGAGGTTGAAGGCCACCCCGCCGGCCACCTTGAGCACGCGGCGCAGGATCTCCGGGTGCAGCAGGGCGACGAGCCCGATCAGCGGCGCGGTGAGCGCGAAGAGGCGGATCAGGACCTGGGCGAGGAGGACCGACGCCTTGGCCAGGAGCTGGAAGAGGGAGTAGACGAGGGCCTGGCCGAGGGAGAGGAAGCCGGCGCCGGTGCGGCCGCCGGCTTCGCCGGTGAAGTAGCCGGTCGCGGGGCCGAGCTTGGTGGAGATGTCCTTGTAGGCGTTCTTCTTGCCGTCGATGACGCCTTGGTTGCCGTCGTCGCCGTTCACCAGCTGGTTGCGGGTGAACGCCTGGGCGTCGAGCAGCGGCTTGCCGAACTGCTCGGCCTGCGGTGCCGTGGGCGTGCCGAACTCCCCGCGCAGCCAGTTGTTGTAAACGATCTGCGTGTGGAGCTGGGTGGGCAGGATGTCGCGGACGATCCGGTCGCCGCTCTCGTCGACGAAGCCCGCCTGGATGTTCGTGGTGGTCTGGACGATCGCTTTGTCGATCGGGTCGAAGTAGCGCAGCATCGCCAGTGACGACGCGGCCAGCCAGATCCCGGCCAGCGCGTAGAGCGCCCGTTTGCTGACCGCGGCCAGGTCACCCCGCCAGATGTTGCGGAACATCATGATCGACAGGATCAGCGCGACCAAGCCGAACAGCTGGGCGTAGATGTTGTTGTAGACCTTTTCGGCGCCCGACTTCACCGCCGCGTAGATCGGGTTCAGCAGGCCACCTTCGAGCACCGTGTAATGCAGCGAGTTGGTGGCACCGACGATGTTCTTGCCCAGGTTGAACAGCTGGTTGCCGCCCCAGCTGTCCAAAGTGGACCCCGCCGGGGTGAGGTTGATCCCCGAGCAGTCGGTCTCGAACGTGTTCCAGACCATGCCCGCGTAGCCGTAGTCGATGTAGGCGCTGTTCGGTTCGCCGTGGCCCTCCGGCGGATCGATCGCGCCGACCATGCCCGCGCCCGGACGCTCCGGGTTCGGCGCCTCTCCGCAGGCCGCCGCGCTCGCCGCGGGAGCCGTGGCGATCGCCTGCAGGCCGAGCACCAGCATGACGGCGAACATCGTCGCCTTGCGGCTCGGGACGCGGCGCGCCTTCGGGCCTTCCTTGATCCGGCGCTTGAGCGCGTGCCAGGCGGCGGCCAGCGTCAGCAGCACCGCCAACGTCAGCAGGGTGTTCATACGGCACCCTCCGCGGTAGCCCGCGTGAGTGCGACCGTCCGCGGGGAACGGCAGGCCCGCCCCTCGCAGCCGGGGGCGGTGCGGCTACTTCGGGTCCGGGCGGCGCTCATGCGGCGTCCCGGCCGGTGCCGCCCTTTCCACCCGTGCGGGCGTGCTGCTGGCCGCCGTGGCCGTTTTGGCCGTTCGGGGAGACGCCGCCCTCCACTTCGCCCGTTTCGGTCGCCAATGGGTCCGGGGCTCCGAGGAGGTTCTCGTCGGCCAGGCCGACCTCCAGCTCCGCCGCCAGCTCGAAGTCCTGCTCCAGCTCGATGTCGTCCTCCGGTGGGGACGCCACGAACGGCTTCTTCTCCTCCGTGACCGGCAGCGCCAGCTCGTTGCCCGGGCGACGCGAAGGTGCCGCGTCCTTCGAACCCGGCGTCGTGTCCATGACCGCCCTCAGGTGGTCCAGGTGCGGGCCGGAGAAGTCGACGCGGATGCGCTCGACCCCGCCCGCGCCGTCGCCGAAGATGAACTGGCGGGGCTCGACGTCGCGCTCGACGCCTCGCTGCTGGGAACCCGGACGACGCCCCAGGGCCGCCACCACCTGCTCGTACCCGACCCCGACCGGCACCTTCAACAGCCGCAGCGCGTCGGCCTGGGCGTCGTCGTCGTCGAGGCGGCCCACGAACACCGAGTCCAGCAGGGCCACGAAACCCTGGATCTTCAGGAAGTCCGCCGGGATCTGGGACGACAGCAGCACCCGGACGTTCCACTTGCGCGAGTCACGCGCGAAGCGGTTCATCAGCACGCGCCCGGTCGGGACCTCGGACAGGAAGAACGCCTCGTCGATCCAGACGCCCTTGCGCATCTCCTTCGGCTTCTCGTACACCGACCGCTGGGTCAGCCACGCCGCCAGGTTCAGCATCTCGACGCCGAGGGATTCCGCGTCCGTCCAGTACTCGCGGGGGACGCCGTCCTTCGGCAGCGTCAGGCCCGCCATCGTCAGCACCGTCAGGCGGTCGTCGCGCGTCTCCGAGTACGGGTCCGCGTCGGACTCCGGGATGAGCAGCGCCATCCGCTCGCGCATCTCGTCGAGGAAGTCCGCGACGACGCCGGCGTGCTCGTGGTGCTCGCTCGAATCCCGGCGCAGGGCATCGATCACCTGGCCCGGGTCGGCGTCGAACCGGCCACCGACGGTGCGGACCGCGCGCAGCAGCACGATCCGGGTCTGCGCCATGCGCGAGACCTCGTACGGCAGGACACCGGTGAGGACGTCCAGGACGAGACGACGCCGGGTCGCGCCGGCCAGGGCCTTCTCGCGGCGCCAGGACCGCTCCGGGTCGTCCTCGTCCATGAAGTGCTCGATCAGCGGCTCGGCGACCACCCGGTACGGGTTGAGGATCCCCGGCTGGGCGTTGAGCAGGTTGATCGGCCGCGCGTACGGGCGCAGCTCCGGCAGGTCGCACAGCCGCGACAGCGGGCCGGACGGGTCGAGGATCGTCCAGTTCGCGCCCGCGCGCAGCGTCTTGTAGACGATGCCGCCGCCCAGGAACGACTTACCACCACCCAGGCCGGCGACCATGGCGGTCAGGCCGGAGCCGTCGCGGATCTCCTGGGCCATCCACGGGTCCCAGGCCACCGGGCGCCGCGTGGCCGTGCACGTCTCGCCGAGCAGGATGCCGCGGCGGTCGCCGACCTCCGCCGTCGCCGTCGGCACCGACGAAGCCGCCCAGACCACCGACCCGCGGCGCATGTACGCCGCCGAGGCCAGCGGCTCGCCCGGGATGAACTCCCGGGCCAGCGCGTACTGGGCCTCGGGGTGCTCGATGGCGATCTTCGGCTTGTAGAGGTCGAGCAGCTGCTGGGCCAGGCGCAGCGCGTCGCGCTCGGTCGGGCCGGACACCGCCAGCCGCCACCACGAGCGCACGCGGGTGGCGAGCGCGGTGAAGCCCGACGTCATCTCGTCGTCGATCTCCAGCACGCGCCCGGCCTGGCGCGACAGCGACTGCGGCGGCTCCAGCTCGTGCTCGTCGGTGTAGTGCTTGACCTGCGAGCGCACCTTGTTCATCTGGCGCTGCAGCTCGCTGGCGACCTCCTCGGGCCGCCGGACGTAGATCCGCGCGGACACCTCGACCGCCGCCGGCAGCCGGTCGGCGTGCTGGATCCACGGGTCGTCGACCTCGGGGATCTGCAGGCCGTGCATCTGGCCCACCGTCAGGATCGCCAGGTGCCGCGAGACGCCGGCGTTGGAGCCGGTGCGGCCGCGGACGGTCACGGTCGGCGCGTACGGGTCGGCGTAGTAGTCGGCGGCGTCGGTGAAGCTGGCCAGGTCCTCGGGTTCCCAGGCCGCGCCCGGCACCGCGGGCATGTTCCGCGGCGCGGGCAGGCCGAGCGAGCAGGACCGGTGCATCAGCCAGGACATCTCCTCGGCGTGCACCGGACGGCCCTCCAGCCCCGCACTGCCGATGACCTGGTCGAGGTGCTCGACCTCGGAGTCGAGCGCGCTCAGCTCGGCGTCGACGGCCTCGGGCAGGATCTTGCGCAGCACCGGCGCGGCCCGTTCGACGGCGCGGTCGACCATCCGCCGGGTCTGCACCTGAACGCCGATGTAGACCTCTTTTTCGGCCATCGAGCGGCCCATGAGCTGCTGCTGCTCGCCGATCAGGTAGTCGTCGAACGACAGGGCGCCCGGGACGTCGCCGGGCCGGCCGTGGGCGTTGTAGACGTGCGCCTCGGCCCACATCCGAATCGGGTACGGCCGGTTCGTCACGCGCAGGTGCAGCCAGCGGCCCTGCAGCTCGGCGTACTGCCCGGCGATGGCCGCGACGAGGTCGCGGCGCTGCGAGTCCGAGCGGAACGACCAGCGCTGCGGCGCCAGCCGGTACCAGGCGTAGACCTCGACGCCCGTGCGAACCAGGTGCCCGTCGATGCTGCGCACCGCGATCGACGGGGTATAGGCGGGGATCGCCTGCTCACCGGTCAGGCGGCGGCCGTTGCCGCCCCCTGAGCCGTTTCGCGCCGCGCGGACCTGCTCGGGCGGCTGCCATGCGCCCGAGTGTGCGTCCCGACCCCGTTTTCCTCGGCTACCGCCGCGACCGAACAACGACTACCTCCCGGCCCGAGCCGCGTTGCCGCGGCTCCGGCGCGCTCGTGGTGTTCCCTGGATCGCACCCGGCGGCCCGCCGTGGTGCTGGTACTGCCGTTTTCGGCGGTGCTTCGGCAGCGGGCGCTCGGCCCGTACCCGGACCCGGCTGGCGCTGACCGCGCCGCCGGTGCCCGTGGTCCGTTCGCGGGGGGTGTTGAGCTCGCGCCCGGCCATCGAAACCACGGTGCCCAGCGGGCGCTCGTGGCTGATCTTGGCCGTGAGCAGCCGGGTGATCACGATGGTGGCGACGAACGCCCACGCCGTCGAGAAGAACCCGAAGCTCCACCCCGCCCAGCGTTCGACGCCGAGGACGACGAAGAACGCCGGGATACCGATGAGCCACGCGACGTAGCGGGCTCTCCAGGGAAAAGTCGCTTTCGGCGGGCCGAGCCACACGGCGTCGACCCGGTAGACCTCGTCATCGGTCCTGATGCGCACGCCGCCGCCTCAGCCGGTGAACAGGCCGGCGATCCACTGGCCCACGTTCACGCCCGCGCCGCTGACCGCGAGACCGATGATGGCGAGCGCGATGACCACGCCGGCGAGCCGCCGCATGACACCGGCGTTGTCGCCCTTGCCGCCGCCCAGCCAGAGAAGCAGGAGGGCAACGGCCAGCAGCACCAGGGGGATGACGTTGTCGAGCAGCCACTGGCGCACGTTTCCCGTGCCCAGCTCGCCGGCGGCCAGCGTGTCGAGGGTGGTCAAGGTCATCATCGCGTTACTCCCGGTGCGCGGTGGGCCCGCGCGGCTCTGGCTCAGGCGGTGCTTCGAACAACATCATGACGGCTACGAGGGGTAGTGGTCAAAGCGCGCTGCGTAGATGACGGCTGGCTTGTCAACCGGTGTGGCGGCCACGGTAAACGAAAACTCCACGCCCACCATCATCGCGGCAAGGGCCCTCGGGTTAAAGCCCGGGCACCCATACTTCTCAGTGTGCTGACGAACTCACCCCATTGCCCGGGATTTGCTCACTGTGGGTACTTGCGCCGTGGCCGTTGTGCGGCCTGAGAAAGTGTGACATGACCCGAACGGCCCCGTCGCCCGAGTCCACTCTGTGACGGTGCTTCGGCCGGTCGGCACACATGTCGATCTTGACCGGTCCGGCCGTCCGTCACACGGCGCTCAAAACCTCACACGAGTTTCACTACATAGCGTGATCTTGGACCTCAAGCGCGACGCTGAGCGAAAATACCCGCCGGGAACGCGCCGGCGGCGACCACGCGACGGGTGAGGTCCCGGCCGAGCTCTTCCAGCCGGGTCAGCTTCGCCGGCCCGAGGTGGTCCCACGGCGCCTTCGCGGCGGCCTCGGTCGCGACTTCGACGCGGTCACGCAGCGCGACACCTTCGGCGGTGAGCGCCCCGTCGCCGTCGAGGATCCCGCGGTCGCGCAGGCCCTGCTCGGCGGCTGCCCACTGCTCGTCGCTCCAGCCGCGCGTCAGCTTGGCCGCGTCGAGGGTGAACCCGGCGCCGGTGGCCACGTGGGTCACGAGGGCTTCGACGCCGCTCAGGCCGTTCAGGACGAGGGCGGCGATGTGGCCGTCGCCGCGGTGCTCGCGCAGCAGCGTGATGGCGTGCCAGAGCGCGAGGTGCGGCGGCTCGGGCCAGTCCAGCCCGGCGTGCGCGGCGTAGAGAGGACGTCCTTCGGCGGTGCACCCGGCGGTGGCCTCGCGGGCGAGCTCGGCGGCCTCGACGACCTGGTCGCTCTTGAGCTCGCCTTCGCCGAGGAGCCGGGTCAGGGCCGCGTCGACGCCCTCGAGCCGGGCCTTGAGGACCTGCTCCGGCGTCGCGAGGGTCCAGGCGCGCGGAATCACGCGGGCGACGACTTCGGGGTTGAAGTTGTAGAAGGTGGCGGCGACGACCTCGGGCCCGACCGGGCCCATCGCGGCCGAGCGGCCGGCGAAGTAGGGCATCCGCCCCGGCCGCAGCCCGATGCCGGTGAGCGCCTGGTCCACTTCGGGCGCGAAGTACGCCAGAGCGTGCAAGGAATCGAAGGCCGACTTGAACCGCTTCTCGTCACCCGCCATAGCGGCACCCTACTACCGGGTAACCACCGGCGGAACCGCCCGCCGCGCGTGATCAGGCCCGTAACTCGCGTGATCGGAGCCGTGATCCGCGTGATCGGAGCCGGAACTCGCGAGTTACGGCCTCAATCACGCGAGTTCCGGCTCCGATCACGCGAGTCCCGTGGCCGATCACGCGGCTTTCGGGCACGTGGGGCGGACGAGCCGGCATGTAAGCCGGATCCTGTTCCCGGGTCGCCTCGCGGCTCGCCGGGCGGCGGCCATCCATCTCGGCCTGCCGTCGCCGGCAGGCTCCAGCGGCCTACCCGCAGGCTCGGACGGGCCGTCCTCGAACGCCTGCGCAGAAGCCCGGGGGCTTCCTCTTGGCCTTGCTCCGGGTGGGGTTTACCCAGCCGCCCCGGTCACCCGGGACGCTGGTGGTCTCTTACACCACCGTTTCACCCTTACCCCGGCCCTCGCGAGCCGTGGCGGTCTGTTTTCTGTGGCACTTTCCCGCGGGTCACCCCGGGTTGCCGTTAGCAACCACCCTGCCCTGTGGAGTCCGGACTTTCCTCGAGCCGGGTCTCCCCGGCCCGCGACCGCCCTGCCTGCTCGTCCGCGGGAGAGATGGTAGCCGAGCGCCGGACGGCAGCGGGCTCGGCCGTCTTGACCGCGACCTCAGTACCCGGCCGCCGCCCGGCTGTGGTGGCGGGGGCGCTCCGGTTCCGGCGGCCGCTGGGGCGGCACGATCGACGGCGCCGGGCGCTGGCGGGCCAGTTCGGCCGTCCAGTGCAGCACCGCGGCCGGGCTGTCGAGGCCGATGAGCCCGACGAGCCGGCCGTCGCGCACGGAGCCCGTGATCGGCCGGGTGCCGGCCACCGGCGACTCCAGCAGCACCGTGTCCGTCCCGAGCATCGGCCGGCCGGCCACCTGGATCCGGACGCCGTGCTGCTCGGACCAGTACCGCGGCACCGGCGTGTACGCCGGGGAGCCGGCCGGCCCGGCCAGCAGGTTCTCGGCCGCCGCCCGGCTCATCTCCACCGCGTTGAGCCAGTGTTCGTCACGCCGGGGCGTCGCGTCGTAGCGGAGGTTGGGCCAGCGGGCGACGTCGCCGGCCGCGACGATCGTGTCCGAGCCCACGACGTGGCAGGTCGGCCCGCAGACGACGCCGTCGTCCAGCGGCAGCTTCGCCCCGCGCAGCCAGGACACGGCCGGGACGCTGCCGACGGCGACCACGACGCAGGCGACGTCGAGGGCGCGTCCGTCGGCGAACTCCAGCCCGACCGACGTCGTCCCCGGGTGCCACCGGCGGATGGTGGTGCCGAGCTCCAGCCGGACGCCGTGGGCGGTGTGCAGCGCCGTGAGCCAGTCGCCGATGTCGGGGCCGAGGACGTCGGCCAGCAGCGCCCGCGACCGGCCGATCAGGACGACGTCGCGGTCCATTTCGCGCAGGCTCGAAGCGACTTCGCAGCCTATGAAGCCGTCGCCGATGACGGCGACCGGACCGGAGCCGGTGGCGAGCGCGCGCTGGAGCGCCGTGGTGTCGGACAGGGTCCGGACGACGACGACCCGCGGGTGGCCGTGCGGCGCACCGGGCAGCCGGCGGGGTTCGACGCCGGTGGCGATGATCAGGCCGTCGTACCGGACCTCCTCGTCGCGGAGGTGGACGACCTGCCGGTTCGGCGACAGCGCCGTGACCGGGGTGTCGAAGTACCACTCGGCGTCGACCTCGAGGGGATCGGCGAGCAGCGTCTGGGCCCGGCTGACCGCGCCGGTCAGCAGGCTCTTGGACAGCGCCGGGCGGTGGTAGGCGATGTCGGGCTCGGCACCGAGGACGACGACTTCGCCGTCGAACCCGAGCTCGCGCAGCCGTTCGGCGGCCCGCAGGCCGGCGAGGCCGGCTCCGGCGATGACGATGCGTTCGCTCACGAAGTGGCTCCCAACAGGTGGATGGCTCGCATGGGACAGGCGCGCGCGGCCGCGCGGACGTTCGGTGCTTCCCCGGCTCCGGGCCGTTTCTCGTACTCCAGCTGCCCGTCGTGGCCGAGCTGGAAGACCCCGGGCGCCTCGGACTGGCAGACGCCGTAGGAGTGGCAGCGGTGGCTGTCGACGTCGACGCGCAGCGCGCTGACCTCGAGATCTTCGGGCTCGGGCGCGATCAGCCCGGCCCGGGCGAGCGCGGCGGCGGGCAGCACCCGCAGGGCGGAGAGGAGCACCGGCGGCACGAGCAGCGTGATCCCGGCGAGCCAGACGACCGATAGGTGCCCGCTCGAGACGGCGCCGAGCCAGGCGTGCACGGCGAGCAGCCCGATGGCGAGGTAGCCGAACTGGTGGAAGCGCAGCCACCGGCCTTCGCGCGCACCGCGGCGCAGGCCCGCCGTGATCGACACGGCGATGACGAGTTCGAGGCCCGCGATGCCGAGCGCGTGGCGCGGGGTGCCGTCGTAGAACGGGAGCAGCAGGTCGGCGGCGCCGAACGGGTCGTCCTCGAGGAAGAGGAACGTCAGGCCGTGCACGGTGCCGGTGGCGAGGGTGAACGCGGCGAGCAGGACGTGGCCGGCGCGCAGCGCGTCCTGGCCGCTGAACCGGCGGACCCAGCCGGTGGCGGCCAGGACGCCCCAGCACAGCGTCAGGCACATGCAGAGGTAGGTGAGGCGGCCGGACAGCGCGGCGGCCTCGGCGATCCCGGTGTCGTGCGGGGACACCGGGAGCAGCGCGGCGGACGGGGACATGGGCGGGTTTACCTCCGGGTGCGCGGCGAGGTCCTGCCGGGGGTTCCGAGCAGGCGGAGCAGGCCGAACGTGGCGACGGCGGCGAACGCCACGAAAACGGCGCCGAGGGCGAGGTCCCCGGCACCGAGGGTGTCGTCGGTGCCGTCTTCGGTGGCGGAGACGAGCAGCGACGTGGTTTCGGCGAGCCCGGTGCTCTCGAGGAGCGTCAGGTGGCCGAGCGCGGTGTCGACGGCGGTCTGGGCGAACGCGCGGACGTCGTCGTCGCGGGTGCCGGCGCGGACGTCGGAGGCGAGCCCGAAGAGGGAGCCGTACTCGGCGCGCAGGCGGTTGACGTAGGTGCGGTCGAACGCGTCCCCGGAGTCCTTCGAGAGCTCGGCGGCCCAGCCGCGTTCCTGCTCGGTGGGCCCGGCGGGGAGCGTGATGGCGAGCCGGTCGGCGACCGCGCGCAGGGCGACGTCGAGGCGGGCCTGGTCGTCGGCGATGCGGACGGCGACCGCGCGCACGCGCTGGTTGGTCGCGCGGTCGGCGGCGAGCCGGCCGGCCGGGATGGCCCACAGCGTGTGCTGCTTCAGGCGCGCCAGCAGGGTCCGGTCGGCCTGCTGCAGTTCGCCGGCGGAGGCGGGCAGGGCACAGCCGAGCACGAGCGCGGTCGTGGCGGCGAACAAGGCCACGAATCGGAGCGGCATCCCCGTTTTCCCTTCGCGAAGGAGGTCTTATCCGGAGTTACGGAAGAACGGCGTTCACCGGTTCTCTCCGTCACCTTTTAGAGACTGTGACGTACATCACAAGACACAATTTGAACCCGCCAGTTCGTACCCCGACGCTAATGGGGTACGGAAACTAATGCAGATGGCCTATCAAGTGTTTTTGCGCTACGCTCCGAAGGCCCCACAGTCCGCCAGTCAGGTGAGGTTGCGAGCTTTATGGAAGCACTGGGCAGAGAAAGTCGCGGCCACGTCGGCTCCAGCTCGTCCGCCACGGCGGTGCAACCGCGCCCCGACACGGCGGACGACCTCGTCCCGCTGCTGTACAAAGACTTCCGCGCCACCCTGTTTTCGCAGGTACTGGCCCTGACGAACCACGACCGGCAGTGGACCGAAGACGTCGTGCAGGAGACCATGATCCGCGCGTGGCAGCACTCCGGCACGCTCGAACGCGAGCCCGGAATGCTGCGCGGATGGCTGCTCACCGTGGCGCGCCGGATCGTCATCGACGGCTGGCGGAATCGCCGGGTCCGCCCGCAGGAGGTCGCTCTGGAGATCCCGGAAAACGCCGAGTCCACCGAGCGCGCGGACAGTTCGTTAGCCGCACTAACGATCAGCCGGGCATTGTCGGAACTGGATGAGAAATATCAGGCCGTCATCACCGTCACTTACCTCGCCGGAAACACCGTCCGGCAGGCCGCGACAATTCTGGGAATTCCCGAGGGAACCGTCAAATCGCGGTTGTACACGGCGATGCGGCAATTGCGGAAGGCACTCGGCGAAATGGCGGTGCGATGAGGCGGGAGCACCGCGATGCCGCGGCCTACGAGCTCGGCGTCCTCGACGACGCGGAAGAGTTCGAAACGCACCTGGCCGGCTGTCCCCGGTGTCAGGAGCTGCTCACGGACTTCCGGCCGGTGTCGGCGGCCCTGGCGGAGGCGGCCCGGCTGGGCTACCTACCGGGCGGCGGTGATCCGCCGGCCTCCGGCGACCCGGCGGCCCCCGGATCCTTCCCGCGGTCGGGCGCGGCCGGCCCGGGTTACCCGCCGCCCAGCGGCGGCGCGGCCCGGCGCCGGAAGCCGTGCGTGTTCACCGGCCGGGGAGGTCCGGCCGCCGGGGCGCTCCTGCTGCTCGTGGTGGGCATGGCCGTGACGATCGGCTGCGCGGCCCGGCCGGCCACCGCGAGGACCTGGTTCGCATCCGCTGCGTCCATCGTCTCCCCTGCTCAGGTGGTGACCGGTACCGGCCATGACCTGCGGGATCTCCCGTGATCAGCCGGTTTCCAGTAGTCTGCCCCAACCCAACATGAAAGTCTTTACGGTGGATACCGAAGTAAATCCCGAGCAGCCCGTCAGCGGGCCTTCGGTACCGAAGCGCCCCGCCCCGCGGCTCCCCGGCCGCGAGCCCGAGCTCAGCCGCCTGACCAGCCTGTTCCCCCTCGCGCTGGGCGGCACGGCCGCGAGCGCGGTGCTGGTCGGCGAGTTCGGCATGGGCAAGAGCTCCACGCTCCACACCGCCGCCGCGCTCGCCGCGGACGCCGGCTTCACCGTCGCGATCGCCACCGGGTCGCGGCTGGAGAGCCACCTGCCCGGCGGGCTCGCCCGCCAGCTGGCCGACGCGCTCTACGAGCCGGGTGTCCCGCGCCCGGGCTTCGCCGAGCAGTGCGGCCCGGCCGGCGAGAGCGAAGCGCTCGAGCACTTCTTCGGCCTCGTCCGCGACGCGACCGAGCGCGGCCCGCTGTTCCTCGGCATCGACAACGTGCACCTCGCCGACGCCTGGTCGATGCGGTGCCTCGCCTACATCCGGCACCGCGTGCTCGACCTGCCGGTGTTGATCATACTCACCTCCCTGATCGGCCACCCGCCGCACCGCGAGGTGGCGCTGCTGGAGATGGCCGGCTGCACGCCGGCGACGATCACCCTCAACGGCCTCGGCGACGCGGCCGCGGCGGAGATCCTCGGGCTCGCCCCGGGCGAGCTCGCCACCGCCTGCCGCGAAGCGACCGGCGGCAACCCGTACCTGCTGAACGCGCTGCGGCCGCGGCTGCTGCCCGGCGCGGACCCGCACGAGCTGGGGTCGTCGCTGATCGGGCAGGTGCTCCACACGCGGATGCACGAGTTCCCGGACGCGCCGGCGATCCTGCACGCCGCTGCGATCCTCGGCGAGGACGCCGGGTTCGACCTGCTGGCCCAGCTCGCCGGCGTCGACGAGCTCGACGCGCTGCAGGCGATCGACACGATGGTCCGGCTGCACGTGCTGAACAACAGCAACGCCCCGACGCTGACCTACCCGTTCGTCCGCAACTCCCTGCTGCGGGACATGCCGAAGACCACGCGGGCGGTCAACCACGCGCGGGCGGCGAAGCTGCTGTCCGAGACCGGCGCGGCGGCCGAGCGCGTCGCCGCGCACCTGCTCGAAGCGACGTCGATCCGGATCCCGTGGGGCGTGGACGTCCTGCGGCTGAGCGCGCGCGACGCGGTGTTCTCCGGGCGTCCCGAACTGGGGGCACGGTACCTGCGACGGGCGCTGGAAGAGCGGCTGACGTCGGGGCGCCGGGTGGCCGTGCTGCTGCAGCTGGCCCACGCGGAGTTCCAGCTCGACCCGCCCGCGGCGGCGCAGCGGGTGCGCGAGGCCGTCGACACCATCGGCAACCGCGACACGGCCGCGTTCATCGCGTCGGCGATGCTGCTGTCGCTGTGCGGCGGCCAGGACGCGCGGCTCGCGATCAGCGCGGCCGGCCAGATCGCCGCGCGGCTCGACGCCGGCGGCCCGGACGCCGTGTGGCCCCTGCTGTGCATGACGTACCTGGCCGAGGCCGGCAGCCGGCTCGGCCCGCCGCCGGAGTTCCGCGACTTCGAGGAGCAGTGGGCGCCGCTGACCGAACCCGCGGCGCAGCGCAGCCGGTCGGCGCTGCTGGCCCTGGACGCGGTCCGCAGCGGCGAGTCGGCGCAGGAGGCCGTCGGGCACTTCGCGGCCGCCATGACGGGCGACGACGGCGACCTCTTCGAGCAGCACTACTTCTTCACGCTGGCCACGGCGGTGCTCGCGGACGAGCCGGCGCACGTCGACCGGCTGTGCCGCGTCCTCGACGTCGAGCGCGAGCCGTGGGACGTGCACGTGCCGCACGGCGCGCTGCCGACGCTGGTCCGCGGGATCGCGCTGCAGGCCAGCGGCGACCTGCAGCGGGCGAGCGTCCACTTCGAGTCGCTGCTGCGCCGCTTCGACGAGCGCGGCGGGACGACGACGTGCCCGGTCGGCGTGCTGTGCACGGCCAAGCTCGTCGAGTGCTGGGTGGACCTGGGCCGGTTCGAGGCGGCGACGTCGCTGCTGGACCGGATGGACTTCGTCGCGAGCCAGGGCCTGTTCACCCACACCTACCTGCTGTACGCGCGCGGCCGCCTGCGCGTCGCGACCGGGTACACGCGCTTCGGGTTCGAGGACCTGCTCAGCTGCGGGCGCCGGCTCGCGCACCACGGCATGCGGTTCCCGGGTTTCGTGCCGTGGCGCGCGCACGCGGCGCGGGCGGCGCTGGCGCTGGGCCAGGCCGAAGACGCGGCCCGCCTGGCCGAAGAGGACATGACCGCCTCGACGCGCTGGGGCGCGGCGCGGCCGCTGGGCACGGCGCTGACGACGCTCGGGCTCGTCCGCGAGGACGACGAAGCCGAGCGGGCGCTGAACAAGGCGATCACGACGCTCAAGTCGTCGCCGGCCCGCTTGCAGCTGGCGACGGCGCTGACCGAGCTCGGCACGCTGCACGCGCGGCACGGCCAGTCCGAAAAAGCCATCGAGACGCTGCGGCAGGCGGTGGAGCTGAGCGAGCACTGCGGTGCGCGTCCGCTGGCCCGGCGCGCGGCGGAGGAACTGCGTTCGGCGCGGCGCGCGCTGACACCGGCCAAGGACAACGAGCACGGCTTGACGCGGCAGGAAAACCGGGTCGCCGTCATGGCCGCGCAGGGGCTGACGAACCGGGAGATCGCGACCGCGCTGCACCTCACGCGGCGGACCGTGGAGCTGCACCTGTCCGGCGCGTACCGCAAGCTCGGCATCCCCGGCCGCGCGGAACTCGGTGGCGCGCTGGCGAAATCCCACCGCGGCGGGTGAGTTCCCACCGCGTGGACGCGCGTTGACCGGCTCCGGCGTCGTTGCTCTACTCGGGCCATGTCCCTCGAAGAGCCGTTGAAATTCGCCTACTGGGTCCCGAACGTGAGTGGTGGCCTCGTCACGTCCGACATCGAACAGCGGACGGACTGGGGCTACGAGTACAACCGGGATCTGGCCGTCCTCGCCGAGAACAGCGGGTTCGAGTACGCGCTTTCGCAAGTGCGGTACACGGCCAGCTACGGCGCCTCGTACCAGCACGAGTCCACCGGGTTCAGCCTGGCGCTGCTGCTCGCGACGCAGCGGCTCAAGGTGATCGCGGCCGTCCACCCCGGACTGTGGCACCCCGGCGTGCTGGCGAAGTTCATCGCCAGCGCCGACGTCATTTCGGGTGGCCGCGCGGCGGTCAACGTGGTGAGCGGGTGGTTCAAGGGCGAGTTCACCGGCCTCGGCGAGCCGTGGCTGGAGCACGACGAGCGCTACCGGCGGTCCGAGGAGTTCATCCGCGTGCTGCGCGAGCTGTGGACGAACGACCACGCCGAGTTCCGCGGCGACTTCTACCGGATCCACGACTTCGACATCAAGCCGAAGCCGGTGGCGGCCCCGCACCCGGAGATCTTCCAGGGCGGCAACTCGACGGCGGCGCGCAAGCTCGCGGGCAGCGTCTCGGACTGGTACTTCAGCAACGGCAAGGACTTCGACGGCTTCAGCGAGCAGGTTTCGGAGGTTCGCGGTTACGCTGCCGAGAATTCGCGCACTGTCCGATTCGGACTGAACGGGTTCGTCATCGCTCGCGAGACCGAGAGCGAGGCGCGCGCGGTCTTGCAGGAGATCGTCGCGAAGGCGAACGTCGAGGCGGTGGAGGGCTTCCGGTCGGCCGTGAAGCAGGCCGGGAAGTCCACTTCGGACTCGAAGGGCATGTGGGCCGACTCGGAGTTCGAGGATCTGGTGCAGTACAACGACGGCTTCCGCACGAAGCTGATCGGCACGCCGGAGCAGATCGCCGACCGGGCGATCGAGTACAAGAAGCGCGGGGCTTCGCTGTTGCTGCTCGGGTTCCTGCACTACCTGGAGGACGTCGAGCACTTCGGCAAGCACGTGCTGCCGGTGATCCGGGCGAAGGAGCAGGACCTGGCGCGGGGCGCGGCCACCCCGGAGCCGCTCGGCGTCTGACCCCGGCCCGCGGGGGCGCCCCCGTTTTCCACGCTACCCGAGGGCACCGACAAAACCGGCCCACGCTCGAGCGGCCCGCCGCCGGGCTCGCGGAATTGTCGGTGCCTTCCGGTAGCGTCGAAAACGGGGGCGCCCCCGGCGGGCCCGCGCCGGGCGTCGATTAGCGTGGGAGCGTGAACTTCTGGGCCGGAGCGGGAAGCCTGGCGCTCCTCGCCGCCGTGCTGGTCTTCGCGATCGTGCGGCCGCGGGGCTGGCCCGAAGCGGTGGCCGCGGTGCCGGCGGCGGGCGTCGCGCTCCTGCTCGGGCTCGTGCGGCCGGAAGCGGCCGGGGCCCGGGCCGTCGAGATCCTGCCGACTTTGGGCTTCCTGGCCGCGATCCTCCTCGTGTCCTTTTTGGCCAGTGTCGACGGTGTGTTCACCTGGCTCGGCAACCGGCTCGCGGAGGCCTGCCACGGCCGGCCGCGGCGGCTGCTGGTGCTCACCTTCGCCGCGGCAGCCGGGGTGACCGCGGTCCTCAGCCTGGACGCCACGGTCGTCCTGCTCACCCCGGTGGTCCTGGCCACGGCGACGAGCCTGCGCCTCCCGGCCCGGCCGCACGTCTACGCGTGCGCGCACCTGGCGAACTCGGCGTCGACGCTGCTGCCGGTGTCGAACCTGACGAACCTCCTGGCGTTCGGCGCGTCGGGGCTGACGTTCGCCGGGTTCACGGCGGCGATGGCGTTGCCGTGGCTGGTCACGGTGGCCATCGAGCTGGTGGTGTTCCTGCGGTTCTTCGCCGCCGACCTGCGGCCGCGCTCGACGGCGGAGCCGGCCCGGCACCTGGAGACGCCGACGTTCTCGCTGGCCGTCTTGGGTCTGACGCTCGCCGGCTTCGCGCTGGGGCCGCTCGGCCACGTCGAGCCGGTGTGGATCGCGGCGCTGGCCGCCCTGGTCCTCGGCACCCGGGCGCTGGCGCAGGGCAAGATCCGGCCGTGGCAGCTGGTGACGGAGGCGGCGCCGCAGCTGTGCCTGTTCGTGCTGGGCCTGGCGGTGGTGGTCGAGGCGGTCTCGGAGCACCTGCTCGGCGGCTTGCTGCGCGACGTCCTGCCGTCCTCGACGAGCTTGGCCGACCTGCTCGTGGCGGCGGGGGTGGCGGCCCTGCTGGCCAACCTGGTGAACAACCTCCCGGCGACGCTGATCCTGCTGTCGGTCCTGGGCCCGCACCCGGCGCCGGGGGTGTTGCTGGCGGTGCTGCTGGGGGTCAACATCGGCCCGAACGCGAGCTACCTGGGATCACTGGCGACGCTGCTGTGGCGCCGCACGCTGCCGGAGCACCCGTCGGCGAAGACGTTCCACGCGCTGGGGGCGATCACGACGCCGCTGTGCCTGGTGGCGGCGACCGGGGCGTTGTGGCTCAGCCTGGGCCTGGTGACGTAACCCGTAACCGGCGTGATCAGAGCCGGAACTCGCGTGATGGGAGCCGGAACTCGCGAGTTCCGGCTCCCATCACGCGGGTTACGGGTCGAATCACGCGAGTTGCGGGACTCAGCCCGGCATCGTGATCGTCTGGCCCGGCTTCATCGTCGCGCCGCAGTCGTCCAGCGGGCCGCCGAAGCGGTCCGCCGCCACCGCCGGGATCGTCTTCGCCGCGTAGTCCTGCGCCGCCTTCAGCTTCGCCGGGTCCGTCACCGCGTCGCGCCGGACCCAGTCGCCGTTGCGCAAGCCCTCGATCGGGGAGCTGTAGATCAGCACGTAGTCGCGGTCCAGCCGCGGGTCCAGCGCGATGCCGTTGCCGGCCGCCCACGGGCCCCACGAGTGGATGAACGTCGGCTTCACCGTGTCGAACACGTAGTCGCGCAGGCCGGCCAGGTCGTTGTCGTGGACCAGGTCGGCGATCGGCTTGTTGACCAGGCCCGCCATGTCGACCAGCTCGAGCCGGCTCGTCATGGACGAACCGCCGAGGTCCGGCAGCAGCAGGGACGCCTTCTGGATGCCCAGGATGTCCGCGTAGGTGTTGAACCCGCGGCCGAAGCGGTCGGCCACCAGGCACGCCGTGATGTTCGGGTTCTTCGCGAACTTGTCCGCGGCCTGCGCGAACCCGATCGCCGACGGGACGAACGCCCCCACCAGCACCACGACGATCCCGATCCGCAGCAGGGCCCGGCGGTGCTTGAGCAGCTCGCCCGCCGACAACGTGCCCGCGATGATCGCCAGCGGCCAGATCGGGCTGGCGAACCGGTGCTGGTACATCCAGTCGGCCACCATCACGCCGTACGCGACGATCCCCAGCGCCAGCGGCACCAGCAGCGCGATCAGCGGACGCCGCCACGGCGCCTTGACCAGCGCGAACGCGATCACCAAGGCCAGCAGGACCACGCCCGCCCAGCCCGCGTAGCCGGCCAGCTCGAACGGCCGCTTCACGGCGTCGAAACCGGGCAGGCCCTGCTGCTTGGCCACCGACGGGTTGGCCAGCAGCCGCCCGAACTCCGAGTACCGCCAGACGACGTACGCGCCGAACGGCACGGCGAACGCCGCCACCGACAGCAGCGCCAGGCGGAAGCTCTTCCAGAACAGGCCGCCGCGCAGCAGGAACAGCGCCGCGAGCGGGTACGCGCCCGCGTAGATGAGCCCTTCCGGCCGGGTCAGCGCGGCGAACGCGACCAGGACGCCCGCCCACAGCGCGACCTTCGGCGTCAGCAGCTTGTCGCGCTTGACCGAGACGAACAGCGTCACCGCCAGCGTGACGACCGCGAACGCGAACAGCGAGTTCTCCAGGCCGGACACGACCCAGATGACGAACGACGGGACCGTGGCCAGGGTCAGGCCCGCGACCAGCGTGACCAGCCAGGCGAAGCGCGTGAAGACCTGCTTCGCGGCGATGTAGCACGCGGTCAGGATGCCGCCGGTGAACAGCAGGCCCAGCAGCTTCGGGAACAGCACGTAGTCGGGCAGGCCGAACAGCAGGCCGTGGTCGAAGAGGCCGACGAGCTTGCCGACGCCGAGCAGCACCATCCACGTCGGGTCGGAGAAGCCCTCGACCGGCGGGGCGCCCGGCTGCAGCACCGGGCCGAGGCCGTCGGCGAAGCTGCGGGCGTAGGAGAAGGTGATGGCGGCGTCGTCGACGATCCAGTGGCCGTACCGCGTGGCGTGGGCGGCCACCGCCGCGACGCCGGCGAGCACGGCCAGCACCGGCGCCAGCCGCGCGCCCCAGCCCCGCGTGGTCGTCGCGGGTGCCGGGTCCTCGGGGACGTCGCTCGGGGAGGTCTCGGTGAGTGCGCTAGCCGTCATGTCCTCGTCACTGTTCCGCCCGCAGGCTTCTGCCGGTGGGATGCGCGCGAGCCGGCGCCCCATGAAGTGGACCCAGCGGATCCGCCACCGCGGCGACGCGGTCGGGACACTGTAGCCAATACCCCATGCGGGGTCCGCCACGCGTCGGCATTGAGCGTGATCCACCCCACATTGCCGCCGGTCAGGCCAGGTGCGAGGTGTCGTTGACCAACCGGACCGAAGCGTTGCCGTCGGGGTAGAACTCGACGATCGACAGCGAAGCCAGGTCCAGGTGCAGCCGGAACAGCAGCTGCGGGCCCGCGTCGAGGCCCATCCGGAGCAGCGTCTTGATCGGCGTCACGTGGCTGACCAGCACCAACGTCCGGCCACCGTGCTCGGCGATGAGCTCGTCGCGAGCCTTGCGGACGCGCCGGTGCACGACGTCGAAGCTCTCCCCGCCGGGCGGCGGGACCGAGCTGTCGCCCAGCCACGAACCGTGCAGTTCGGGGTCGCGCTCGGCCGCTTCGGCGAACGTCAGGCCCTCCCAGTCACCGAAGTCGGTCTCGATGAGGCCGGGGTGGGTCTCGACGCGGCCGCCGAGCGCGTCGGCGACGGCCTGCGCGGTCTGCTTGGTGCGGGTGAGCGGCGAGGAGATGATCGGGACGGATTCGCCGTCGACGACCAGGCCCTCGGTCGCGGCCAGCCGCTTGGCCGCCGCCGCGGCCTGCGATCGGCCCAGTTCGGTCAGCGGGACGTCACCGCGGCCGGAGTAGCGGCGCAGCGCCGACATCTCCGTCTGGCCGTGGCGCAGCAGGAGCAGCCGGGTCGGGGTGCCTTTCGCGCCGGTCCAGGCCACGGCCGCGCGGTCCGGCCTGCGGGTCGGCAGCTTCGGCGCGGGCTTGCCGGCGGCGGGCTTTCCTGTGGCCGCATCCATGGCCTCGTTCGCGAGCCGGTCGGCGTGCGAGTTCTCCGCGCGCGGGATCCACTGGTACTTGACGCGGGAGAAGCCGGCGGCCAGCTCCTTGGCCCGCTCGGCGAGCGGCTGCATGTCCGGGTGCTTGATCTTCCAGCGGCCGGACATCTGCTCCACGACGAGCTTCGAGTCCATCCGGACGTCCACAGTGGACGCTCCGAGCTCGGCCGCGGCGGTGAGCCCGGCGATCAGGCCGTTGTACTCGGCGACGTTGTTCGTGACGACGCCGAGGCTTTCCTTGCGCTCGGCCAAGACCTCGTCGGTGGCGGCGTCCTTGACGACCGCGCCGTAGCCGGCCGGGCCCGGGTTGCCCCGGGAGCCCCCGTCCGCCTCGACGACCACGTGCGACGTCACAGACCCGACTCCATGGTCCGGACCAGGATCGCCCCGCAGTTCTCGCACTGGATGACGTCGTTCTCCGGCGCGGCCTTGATCTCGGCGATCGTGTTGCGGTCCATCTCCAGCTGGCACGCGCCGCACCGGCGGGACCGCAGCAGCGCGGCGCCGATGCCCTTGTGCTCGCGGACGCGCTCGTACAGCTTGAGCAGCGGCTCCGGGAAGCGCGGCAGCAGCTTCGCGCGGTCTTCGTCGCGGCGCGCGCGGGTGGTGTCGAGGTCCTTGAACACCTCGTCGCGGCGGGCGATCGCGGCGGCGACCTCGGCCTCGGCCTTGTCGACCTCGGCGCCGGTGCGCTGCGCGTCCAGGCCGAGGGCCTCGCGCTGCTCCATCAGCTCCAGCAGGTCGTCCTCCAGCGCGCTCTGCCGGCGCTGCAGGGTCTGCAGCTCGTGCTCGATGTCGGTCATCTGCTTCGAGTTGACCGACCCGGACGCGAGGAGCTTGCGGTCGCGGTCCTCGCGGGCGCGCACCGACTCGATCTCCTTCTCCTGCCGGGCGATCTCCCGGTCGAGGTCGGACGAAGCGGTCTCCACGGACACGAGCGCGTCGCGGCGCTCGCGGGCGGTCTTCTCCCCCGCGTCGATCTCGGCCAGTTCGGGCAGGGTGCGACGGCGGTGCGCGGTGCGCGAGAGCTCGGCGTCCACCTTGGCGAGCTCGAGCAACTGGCGCTGCACGGCGGGTTCGGCCTTCACGGTGCTCCTCTAAATCGATGTGCGCTCGGCGCGGACGTTCCACGGGTCGGTGCACCGCGTGGAGACGCAGATGTCGACGTTACCCGCAAACGCCTGCGCCACGACCGCCGAGGCTTGCCCGCACCACGGCCATTCGCTGGCCCAGTGGGTCAGGCCGACCAGCGCGGGCACGGTGCCCGGGTGCGCGAGGTGCTCGCCGGCGGGGTGATGCCGCAGGTCGGCGGTGACGAAGGCGTCGACGCCGGCCGCGGTGGCCTGCATCAGGTAGGAGTCCCCGGCTCCGCCGGACACGGCGACGGTGCGGATCGGGCGGTCGGTGTCCCCCGCGCCGAGCACGCCGGGCACGGTCGCCGGCAGGGCGTCGGCGACGCGCTGGACGAACGTTCCGAACGGCTCGGCTTCGGGCAGCTCGCCGAGGCGACCGATGCCGGTGACGCCGTCCTCGTTGGGCGCCAGCGGGCCGGTGACGCGCAGCCCGATCGCCGCCGCGAGGGCGTCGGAGACGCCGGGGTCGGCGGAGTCGGCGTTGGTGTGCGCGCAGTAGAGGGCGGTGCCGGTGCGGATCATCCGGTGCACCAGCGAGCCCTTGGCGGTGTCGGCGGGGACGCCGTGCACGCCGCGCAGCAGCAGCGGGTGGTGCGCGACGATCAGCTGCGCGCCGAGGTCGGCGGCCTCGTCGACGGTCTCCTCGACCGGGTCGACGCAGAACAGCACGCTCGTGACTTGCTCGGCGGGGTCGCCGCAGACGAGGCCGACGGCGTCCCACGACTCGGCGAGCGCGGGCGGGTAGGCCTGCTCCAGGACGGTGATGATTTCGGAAAGCGCGGGCACCCGGGGATCTTCGCATGTACGGTCGCGGGCCATGCGAGTACTGGCGGTGCTCTTCGCGGTGGTGTCCGGCCTTTTCCTGGCTTCGATCCCGGCCTCGGCTTCGAGCTCGTCGCTGTGGCAGCTGACGGATCTGGCGGCCCGGCGCGTCGCGATCGCGGACCAGGTGGCGGCGGCGAAGTACGGCACGCCGTCCCCGATCGACGACCCGGTGCGCGAGCAGCAGATCTACGACTCGGTGGCGGCGCGGGCGCCGGAGCTGGGCCTCGACCCGGCGGACGCGGTGCGGTTCTTCCGCGCCCAGATCGAGGCGAACAAGCTGGTCCAGCGCGGGTTGTACGCGCGCTGGGACGCGCACCCGTCGCAGGCGCCGGCGACGAAGCCGGACCTCGGCGAGATCCGCCCGGTGATCGACCGGCTGAACACGGGCCTGCTGACCGAGCTGAGCTCCTCGCTCAGTGTGCGGAAAGCCCGCTCGTGCCCGACGCGCCAACGGGTGGCGGCGGGCCTGGCGGACGTCGTGCACCGCTTCGACGTCCTGCACGCGCGGGCCTTGGGTCAGGCCACGTCAGCGACGTGCATCACTCGTTAGGGGGCGCTCCGGCGGCGGGTCCACCGCCGCCGCCGCGAGCGCCGGGTTGAGCGTCAGTTGCAGTTGCCGCAGCAGCCGCAGCCCTGTCCGGTGCACTTCGAGCAGCACCCGTGCATGATCGCTCTCCTTCCGGTTCGCGTCCTCGCGGAAACGACGCTAAGTGGCCGCGCGGGGCAGCGGGTACCGCCGAGTGAGCGGGTGACCGGGTGAACCGGCCGGTTACGCTCGGGACGTGTCGCACCTCGTCTTCGTCTGCTCCGGCAACATCTGCCGCTCCCCGATGGCCGAACTCGTCTTCCGCGCGCGGCTCGAGGACGCGGGCCTCGGCGACGCCGTCCGCGTCTCCAGCGCCGGCACCGGTCCCTGGCACGCCGGGGAACCCGCGGACAAGCGGGCCCGCGCGACGCTCAAGGCGCACGGCTACCCCACCGCGCACGTCGCCTCCGAGGTTTCGGACGAAGACCTCGATGCCGACCTGCTGCTCGCCGCCGACGAGGGGCACGCGGAGTTCCTGCGCGCCCGCGTCGGCGATCCCGCGAAGGTGCGGCTGCTGCGGTCGTTCGACCCGTCGGCCCCCGAGGGCGCCGAGGTCCCGGACCCCTACTACGGCGGTGACGACGGCTTCGAAGACGTCCTCGGCATGATCGAACGCTCGGTGCCCGGTTTGCTGGATTGGGTGCGTTCGCGCGGGTAGAAGTCACAGCCGGTGGAGGTCGGCGGGCGGCCGGGGCGGGGCACGGCCTACCGTGGTGGGGTGCGGTTGCGGTTCCTGCTCAAGCCCGGGTGGCTGGCGCTGACGGTGGTGGTGTTCACCTTCGCCATCTGCTGCTTCACGCTGCTTTCACCGTGGCAGTTCAGCCGCAACACCGAACGCGAGCAGCAGAACTCCGCGCTGGAGGCGTCGTTCACCGCACCGCCCCTGCCGCTGGCGCAGCTGCTGCCGCCGGCGAGCGAGCCCGACCAGCACACCGAGTGGCACCTCGTCTCGATCACCGGCCAGTACCTCGCGGACAAGGAGGTCGTCGCGCGGCTGCGGACGGTCCAGGGTGAGGGCGCCTTCGAGGTGCTGACGCCGATGCGGACCACCGACGGCACGGTCGTCCTGATCGACCGCGGGTACGTCCGGCTCGACAGCAAGTCCGGCGTGCTGCCGTACGCGCCGCCGCCGGCCGGGACGGTTTCCGTGACGGCCCGGGCGCGCGTGGACGAGACCGACCCGAAGAACCGGGACGCCTTCGCCGACGCGTCGACCGGCGGGCAGCTGCAGAGCTACGTGGTCGACTCGCGGGTGGTCGCGCGGGCCGGGAAGCTCGACATCCGGCCGGGGTACTTCCAGCTCGACACCGGCCAGCCCGGCGTGCTGGGCGCGCTGCCGCTGCCGCAGACCGACTCGGGACCGTTCCTGTCCTACGCGCTGCAATGGATCGCGTTCGGCGCGATGGCGCTGCTGGGCTGGCTGTACTTCACCGTGCGTGAGCTGAAGCCGGGCGGTGCGCTGGTCACTTCGTCGGAGCCTTCTTCGACTCGCCGGAAGTCCGTCGCGGAAATCCTTGCCGAGGACGAACTCGCCGAAAGTGGCCATCAGAAATAGCTCGTTATTGGCCCTTCTTCCGGGCCACTTGTTGCCTGAGACTCGAGTCATGCTGATCCACCCGTGGGACGCCGCCGACGACGCCGAGTGGCGCGAGTGGCTCTCCGACCACGACTTCGGCCAGCTGATCGCCGGCGGCGCGGGCCGCGACCTGCCGGTGGTGACCCCGGCGCACTTCGCGTTCGACGGCGACCGCACGGTGGTGACCCACCTGGCCCGGCCGAACCCGATCTGGCCGTTGCTGGAGGAGCACCCGCGAGCGCTGCTGACGGTGGTCGACGACTACACGTACATCCGCGCGGACTGGAACACGGCGGCGGACCCGGCGTTCGGGGTACCGACGTCGTACTACGCGACGGTGCAGCTCGAGGGTGATGTGCGGTTAGTCGACGACCCGGCTTTGAAGGCGGCGTTGCTGGAGAAGCAGTTGCGCCACTTCGAGACGGATGGTGCGCGGGCGGCGGTGAGTGCTTCGCCGGACTCGCCGGACCGGCGGCTGCTGCCGGGGATCCGCGGGATCGAGTTCACGATCACGGGGGTCCGGGCGAAGTTCAAGTTCGGGGGGAACAAGATGGCGGAGGATCGGGCGCGGATCGGGGCTCGGTTGGCGGACCGCGGTGGACGGTTGGACGCGGAAGCCTTGGCGCAGCTGCGCCGCCGCAGTTGACGGGGAACCGACGGCCCCGCCCGTCCCTGGGGGGCGTCCCCTGTCCAGTCTATCGGCGGCAGGCGGCAAACCCGCCGAAAAGCCCGCCTGGTGGCGAAGTTGTCCACATCCGCCGACCCCTGTGGACAGTCAGCGGGACCGGCGCCGGAACCCCGCCACCACAGCCAGAACCACCGACGTCACCGCGGCCAGCCACCCCACGACCCGGGACAGTTCCACCGCCCGCGTCACGTGCCCGGCGTCCGGATTCCGCCCCACTCCGAGCACCGGCAGCTCCGCCACCCCGTGCGGGTACACCGTCCGCCCGCCGACGCGGACCTCCAGCGCCCCCGCGAACGCCGCCTCCACGCGGCCCGCGTTCGGGCTCGGGTGGGCGATCGTGTCGCGGCGCCAGGCCCGCCACGCCCCTCCCGCCGAGCCGCCGACCACCGGGGCCGCCAGCACCGTCAGGCCCGCCGCCACGCGGGTCGGGACCAGGTGGACCAGCTCGTCGAGCCGGTCGATCGCCCAATGTCCTTGGCGCCCTGCGCGCGCCCGGCGGAGCAAGCTCACCGCACGGGCGCCGAGCAGGCCTGGGACCCCCGCCACCGCGCCCCAGACCAGGGGCGCCACCACCGCGTCGGACGTGTTCTCCGCCAGGGTCTCCACCGAGGCCCGCGACAGCCCCACCAGCTCCAGGCCGTCGGCCACCCGCGGGTCCAGTTCGGACAGCGTCGCGCGCGCCGGGTCGAAGCGGGATTCCTCGAGGTCGCGGGCCAGCTCCGTGCCCTGCACGGCCAGGCCGGCCGCGCCGAGCACCGCCCACGTCGTCACCGCCGTCGCCGATGCCTGCACCAGCGGGCGGCCGCGGCCGGCGCGCTCGAGCAGCAGACCGGCGGCCACCGCGGCCCCGGCGACCGCGGCACCCCGGCCGGGCGCGAGACGCCGGAACGCCGTCACCGAGGGCCGGCGGCGCGGGTCGCCGAGGGCGCCGTCGGCCGCCACGCCCAACACCAGTCCGATCGCGCGCGCCGCGCTCACCCGTGCCCCCCGGCAGAAGAAAGTCCAGTTCCCGAGCAGGCTACTCGCCCCCGGAACCCACCCCGCCGCATCCCCGGACGAGCCGAAGCCCTACTCGACCAGCGCCGCGATCTCCTCGCGCGCCTGGACGACGATGTCACGCATCGCCCGCTCCGCCCGGTCCGCGTCCCCGGCCGCGACCGCCGCGGCCACCTCCAGGTGCAGCGCCACGGCCTCGGGCTGCGGCTCCGGCGGCATCAGCCCGTGCCCGGTCCGCCCGGTGAGCACCTCCGCGACGACCTCGGACAGCTGCGCGAACATCGGGTTCCCGGATGCGCCGAGCAGCAGGTCGTGGAAGGCGATGTCGAACTCGAGGAACGTCGTGAGGTCGCGGGCCCGGGCCGTCCGCGCCAGCCGCTCCCCCAGCGCGCCGAGCCGGCCGCGCTCCTCCGGCGTCGCGCGCAGGGCCGCGTACCGGGCCGCGCACGGCTCGATCGCCGAGCGCAGCTCGTTCAGCGTCGCGAGCGCCGCCGGGCGCGCGGGGCCGTCGAGCTGCCAGCGGATCAGCCGCGGGTCGTAGTGGTTCCACTCCGCCGGCTCCCGGACCGTCACCCCGACCCGGCGCTTGCTGCTGGTCAGCCGCATCGTCTCGAGCACGCGGACGACTTCGCGCGCCACCGTCCGCGAAGCGCCGAAGCGTTCTTGGAGCTCTTCGGAGCGCAGAACGGTGCCGGGTGTCAGCGCTCCGTTCGCGATCGACGCGCCGAGGGCGTCCAATACCTGCTCATGCCTCACCCGGCCAACCTAACCACCTGATTCGATTAAGTAGTACTTCATCTTGAATAAGTAGTACTTTTGAGTTTGACTCACCTGGGCACAACGAAGTGGGAGGTGCGGATGACCGTCATCGTGGTGATGGGGGTGTCAGGCTCCGGCAAGACGACGATCGGCACGGCGCTCGCGCGGGCGCTGGACGTCGAGTACGCCGAAGCGGACACGTTCCATCCGCAGGCCAACATCGACAAGATGACCGCGGGGCACCCGCTGAACGACGAGGACCGCGCCCCCTGGCTCGAAGCCATCGCCGGCTGGATCCGCGAGCACCAGGCGTCCGGCGGCGTCGTGACGTCGTCCGCGCTCAAGCGCCGGTACCGCGACGTACTGCGGACCGGCGGGAACGTCTGGTTCGCGCACCTGCACGGCGACCGCGAGATCCTCGCCGAACGCATGCAGTCCCGCTCAGGTCACTTCATGCCGGTGTCGCTGCTGGACTCCCAGCTCGCCGACCTGGAACCCCTCGAGCCGGACGAGCCCGGCGCGATCTTCGACATCCGCGACACGCCCGCGGAAATCACCGAAGCCGCACTGACCGCCTTCCGGGAGCACGCATGACCACCGTTCTCGCGGCCGCCTGGACCGGCCACGACACCCGTCTCATCGCCGCGACCCTCGTCGCGATCGCCGTCATCGTCGTGCTGATCACGAAGGTGAAGCTGCACCCGTTCCTGTCGCTCGTGCTCGGTTCGCTCGTGCTCGGCCTGACCGCCGGGATGCCGGTCGACAAGCTGCTGAAGAGCTTCAGCGGGGGTGTCGGCAGCACGGTCGCGTCCGTCGGCATCCTCATCGCCCTCGGCGCGATGCTGGGCAAGCTGCTGGCCGACTCCGGTGGCGCCGACCAGATCGTCGACACCGTGCTCGGCAAGGCCCGCGGTGCCGCGCTGCCGTGGGCGATGGCGCTGGTCGCGGCGCTGATCGGGCTGCCGATGTTCTTCGAAATCGGGCTCGTCATGCTCATCCCGGTCGTGCTGCTGGCGGCCAAGCGCACGGGAAAGCCGTTGATGCTGCTGGGGATTCCGGCCGTCGCCGGGCTTTCGGTGCTGCACGGCCTGGTCCCGCCGCACCCCGGCCCGCTCGCCGCGGCGGGCGCGCTGAACGCGAACGTCGGGATCACGCTGGCGTTCGGGCTGCTCGTCGGCATCCCGACGCTGGTCATCGCGGGCCCGCTGTTCGGCAAGGTGGCCGCCCGGCTGGTGCCGGACGCGCAGCCGCCCGAGCGCCTGATCCCGGAGCGCGCGGACCCGGACAAGCCGCGGCCGAGCTTCGCCGCGACGCTCACGACGGTCCTGCTGCCGGTCGTGCTCATGCTGGCGAAAGCGCTCTCGGACATCTTGCTGGCCAAGGAAAGCGAGGCGCGCAAGATCCTGGACTTCGTCGGCGACCCGCTGATCGCGCTGCTCGTGGCGGTGCTGGTGGGCATGGTCCTGCTCGGCCGGCCGGCGGGTCTCGACCGCTCGCGGCTGTCCACTGTGGTCGGTGACTCGCTGGGCCCGATCGCGGGGATCATCCTGATCGTCGGCGCGGGCGGCGGGTTCAAGCAGACCCTGGTCGACGCCGGCGTCGGCGACGTCATCACCGGCCTGGCCAAGGACGCGAACCTCTCCCCGTTGCTGCTGGGCTGGCTGGTGGCGGTGGCGATCCGCCTGGCGACGGGCTCCGCCACGGTCGCGACGGTCTCGGCGGCGGGCATCGTGGCACCGCTGGCCGCGGACATGGACCCGTCGCACAGTGCACTGCTGGTGCTCGCGATCGGCGCCGGTTCGCTCTTCTTCTCGCACGTCAACGACGCCGGGTTCTGGCTGGTCAAGGAGTACTTCGGACTGTCGGTCGGCCAGACGCTGAAGAGCTGGTCGGTGATGGAGACGCTGATTTCGGTGGTGGCGATCGCCCTGATCCTCCCCCTCTCCCTGGTCGTCTGAGGCGCGCACTTTCGTGAAAGTGACCCGGAGGCTGCCTCCGGGTCACTTTCACGTGAAAGTGCTGACCGTTGACATGTGACCTTTTGGTCACCTATGTTGAGTGGGTGCAAGACGACCTGGTGTTCAAGGCGCTGGCGGATCCGACCCGCCGGTTCCTGCTCGACCTGCTCTTCGAGCGCGACGGCCGCACGCTCACCGAGCTGGAGACCCAGGTCGACATGACCCGCTTCGGCGTCATGAAGCACCTGAAGCTCCTGGAAGAGGCCGGGCTCGTCGTCGCACGGAAGGAAGGCCGCGAGAAGCGGCACTTCCTGAACCCCGTGCCCATCCGGCAGATCCACGACCGGTGGATCGACAAGTACACCGAACGCCACGTCACCGCCCTGCTCGACCTCAAGAACGAACTGGAAGGCGAAGAACCATGACGACCACCGTGCAGGTCCACCGCGTCTACATCAAGGCCACCCCGGAACGCATCTGGGAAGCCATCACCAAGCCCGAGTGGACGCGGAAGTACGGCTACACCGGCCTCGCCGACTTCGACCTCAAGGTCGGCGGCAAGCACCGCACCCGCCCGACGCAGGAGTTCATCGACGCCGGGTTCACCGGTGACCTCGTCGACGGCGAGGTCCTGGAAGTCGATCCGCCGCGCAAGCTCGTCATCACCTGGAAGCTGCTCATGGGGCCCGAGGAGATGTCCGCCGAGCCGTACACGACGCTCACCTACGACATCGAGGCGACGAAGACCGCCGGCACCAGACTCACCGTCACCCACGACGTCACCGGCGCGCCGCTCACCGGCGAAATGGTCAGCGGCGTGCACGAGGACGTCAACGCCGGCCCGGGCGAGAACGCGGGCGGCGGCTGGGACTGGATCCTCTCCGACCTCAAGTCCCTGCTGGAGACGGGCGAAATCCTGGTCCCCGCGCCGTGACTCGGGTCTGGTGGCCTGCCTCGCGCCGCTTCGAGGCAGGCCACCAGGTCTATGCGCGCTGGGTCGCTGCCTTCAGCGACGCCTTCGCGGCGTCCGACGCGCCCAGCGTGTCCAGTCCGAACAAAGCCGCGCCCACCACGGGGTTCACGTCGACGACGCGGACCACCGCGCGCGGCGCGACCTTGAGGCACCGGCGTTCGATCTCCGCGATCACCGGCGCGCCGATCCCGGTCAGCACCCCGCCGCCGAGGACGATCTCCGGCGCTTCCTCCGTCAGCTCCAGGTTCCGCAGGATCACCGCCGCGAACACGCTGACCTCTTCGACGAACCGGGTGACGATGTCCGACGCGACCTCGTCGCCGGCCGCCGCGACCTCGAACAGCAGCGGGCAGAGCCCGTGGATCGAGGCGGCGGGAATTTCTTCGAAGTGCAGCCCCTGCACGACGTCCAGCAGCGTCGGCTTGCCGAAGTAGGCGGCCACCGCCGGCATCAACGCGGTCCGCGGGCCGCGACCGTCCTCGGCGCGCACGGCCCACCACAGGGCTTCCTCGCCGAGGCGGTAGCCACCGCCCCAGTCGCCGGAGATCTTGCCCAGTGCGGGAAAGCGGTGGACGCGGCCGTCCGGGCCGACGCCGGCGCCGTTGATCCCGGCGCCGCACACCACGGCGACGCCCACCCCCGCGCTGCCCGCCCGAAGCAGCGCGAGGGTGTCGTTGCCGACGGTCAGGGTGTCACTCCACCCGCGCGCCGCCAGTGCCGCGTGCAGCGCCTCTTCCTCGCGCGGGAAGTCCAGCCCGGCGAGGTACGCGGAAGTGTGGACCGCGAGCGGCCGTTCGCCGAACCCCGGAAACGCTTCCAGGACCAGGCCTTCCAGAGCCGTGACGCAGGCGGCGACGCCGATGTTCTGCGGCGACGCACCAGGGCCACGCGACTTCCCCAGCACGACGCCGTCTTCCGAGACCACCAGGACCTCGGTCTTGCTGTTGCCGCCGTCGATCGCGATGATGGCAGGCTTCATCCGCGCGCCCAGGGCAGGTACTCGCGGTTGATCTGCACCAGCGAATCGGCGAGGGTGTCGGCCTTGGTGTACTGGCCGACCAGCGGGTGCGCCAGCAGGGCATCGGCCACGCGGTCCCGGCCACCCTTGACCGCAGCTTCCAGCGCCAGGAACTCGTACGCGGTCGTCGCCGCGATGAGCCCGGAGAACTGCGGTTCGACCGGCGGCTGCGCGATCGGCACAGCGCCCGAGAAGTCCACAGTGGATCGCGACTCGATGACGGCGTCGTCCGGCAGGAACGGGAAGGTGCCGTCGTTGCGGACGTTCACGACGTGCTCCTCGGCCGGGCCACCCGCGGTCAGCGCGTGCACCAGCTGCACAGCGGCTTCCGAGTAGTACGCGCCGCCGCGCTTTTCGAGGGACTCCGGCTTCGTGTTCTGTTCCGGGTCGAGGTAGATCTTCAGGAGCTCTTCCTCGACGTCGGACACGACGTCCGCGCGCGGCCGCTCGGTGCGTTGCTTGGTGACCTGCTCGTCGTGCGCGTAGAAGTACTTCAGGTAGTACGACGGCACGACGTTCATGCGCCGCAGCCACTTCTCCGGCACGCTGACCTCGTTGGACAGGTAGTCCAGGTGCTGCTCCAGCAGCTCGGGCAGCCGGTCGACGCCGTCGACGAGCGCGCCGCGCTCCCAGCTCAGGTGGTTCAGTCCGGTGTGGACGAGCTTGACGTCGTCCGCGCCGACGCCCAGCAGCTTTCCGAACTGGCGCTGCAGGTTGATGGCGACGTTGCACAGCCCGACCGCGCGGTGGCCCTCGTTGAGCAGGGCGCGGGTCACGATGCCGACCGGGTTGGTGAAGTTCACGATCCACGTGTCGTCCCCGGCGATCTTGCGGACGCGCTCGGCGATGTCGAGCACCACCGGCACCGTGCGCAGCGCCTTCGCGAGCCCACCGGCGCCGGTCGTCTCCTGCCCGACGCAGCCGCAGGCGTGCGGGAACGTCTCGTCGGAGCGCCGTGCCCGCTGCCCGCCGACGCGCAGCTGGATCAACACGGCCGAAGCGCCGTCCACGCCCTCCTCCAGGGACTGCGTGGTCCGCACCTGCGCGGGGTGCCCGGCGTGCGAGAGCAGCCGCCGGCTGAACCCGCCGACGGCCTCGACGCGGTAGGCGTCCGGGTCGACCAGCACAATCTCGCCGACGTCCAAAGTGGACCGGCGACCGGCGATCCCGTCGATCAGCTCCGGCGTGTAGGTGGACCCGCCACCGACGACTGCCAGCTTCATCCCTTGACTCCCGTGAATGTGATGCCCTTGACGAACGACTTCTGCGCGAACACGAACAGCACGATGACCGGCGCCATGATCAGCGCGGTCGCCGCCATCGTCATGTTCCACTCGACGTGGTGCATGCCGCGGAAGGACGCGATCGCCAGCGACAACGGCCAGTGGTCCTGGTTCTCGCCGGTGTAGAGCAGCGGCCCGAAGTAGTCGTTCCAGGTGAACAGGAAGCAGAACATCGCGGTGGCCGCGATCCCCGGCTTGGCCATCGGGATCAGCACCCGGACCATCGCCTGGAACTCGTTGCAGCCGTCGATCTTCGCCGCCTCGAGGTAGTCCTTCGGAATGGTGAGGAAGAACTGCCGGAGCAGGAAGATCGAGAACGCGTCGAAGAAGAAGTACGGCACGATCAGCGGAACCAGCGTTCCGGTGAGGCCCATCCGGACCCACAGGTCGTACAGCGGCACGATGGTGACCTGCGGCGGCAGCAGCATCGCCGCCACGGTCAGCATGAAGAACAGGTTCTGCCCGCGCCACCGCAGCTTCGCCAGCGCGTACGCCGCCGGGATCGCCGAAAGCAGCGCGCCCGCCGTCGCCAGGGCCGAATACAGCAGGCTGTTGCCGAAGTACTCCAGCAGCGGCGCCTTCTTGAACACCGTCACGAAGTTCTCGAAGTGCCATTCGGACGGCCACAGGCTCGCCGTCATGGCCTGGTCGCTCTTCATCACCGCGGTGAGGAACACGAACAGCAGCGGCAGCATGAAGATCACGCCGAGCGCGATCCCGATCGCGTGCGTCGCGATGTAGGACAGCCGCTTGTCCCAGTTGCGCTTGAACCGCACCCTCGGCGGCACGCCCGCCGGTTTCTGCGGCGCTTCGGCCAGCGCGGTCATGCCCCCTCCTCCTGGTGCTGGGACTTCCTCAGCTGCCGCACGAGAATCCACGTGAAGGCCGCGCTGACGATGAACAGCAGCACGGCCATCGCGGCCGCGTAGCCCATGTTGAAGTAGCGGAAACCCTGCACGTACAGCCAGATCGGGTACGTCAGCGTCGAGTTCTGGGGTGCCCCGATGAGTTTCGAGTTGCCGGCGACGTCGGCCGTGCCCGCCGAGGCGGACGCCGCGACGATCGCCTGCGTGAAGAACTGCAACGCGTAGATGATCGAGTTGACCACGCCGAACAGCAGCACCGGCGAGATCGACGGCAGCGTGACGTGCCAGAACCGGCGGACCGGGCCGGCACCGTCGAGCTCGGCGGCTTCGTACTGCTCGGTCGGGACGTCGAGCAACGCGGCCAGGATGATGATCATCAGCTCGCCGGAGCCCCACAGCGCGAGCAGCGTCAGCGCGGGCTTCGACATCGCCGGACTGTTGAACCAGAGCCCGCCGTCGATGCCAATGAGCCGCAGGAACCGGTTCACCGGACCGAATTCGGGGTTGAACACGAAGACGAACGCCAGCGTCGCCGCCGCGGGCGGGGCCAGCGTCGGCAGGTAGCAGAGCGTCCGGACCAGGCCGACGCCCGACTTGAGCCGAGAGATCACCGACGCGATGCCGAGCGAGAACAGCACCCGGCACGTCGTGAGGATGACCACCAGCCACAGCGTGTTGTACGCCGCGGTGGCGACGAGCGGCTCGGTGGTGAACATCCGGACGTAGTTGTCGAACCCGATGAACTGCGGCGGGTTGATCAGATCGTACTTGGTGAAGGAGTAGTAGACCGTGGCGATCAGCGGGTAGCCGAAGAAGACCAGGAACCCGATGAGCGCCGGGGCCATGAAGAAGAAGACGGTCCGGCGGCGCTTGGCCCGGCGGGCCCCCGCCCGCGCCTTGGCAGGCGCGGACGGGGAAGCCTTTTCCGCGAGCGTGCGGGGCGAGGCACTCTTCACCGCCGAGACCCCGTCAGACAGAGTCATCCGCCCGCGCCCTTTTGCTTCAGTTCGTCGTTGATCTGCGCATCCACCTTCTTCAGGCCTTCGGTCAGATCGGGGATCGAGCCGGCCTGCCACTTCTCGGCGAAGTCGTTGACCGCCTTGAGGTGCGCGTCACCGATCGGCGTGGTCTGGTTCGACACGAGCTTGCCGCTGTCGTACATGTCGAGGAACGTCTTGAACTGCGGCTGCAGGTCGAGGCGCGGCGACGTCAGCGAGGCCTTCGTGCTGGGCACGTTCTTCAGGCCGTTGGCCATGTCCACCAGGGTGTCGGTGTCCAGGGTGACCTGCTTGATCAGCTCCCACGCGGCACCGGGGTTCTTGGCGCCCTTGGGGATGGCGATGATCGTGCCGGTGGTGAAGGCACTGCCGTACTTGTCCGCCATGGTGGTGAGCACCGGGGCGGGCGCGGTGGCGTAGTTCAGGGTCGGCGCCTGGTCCTTGATGAACGCGGTGCGGAACTCACCGTCGTAGATCATCGCCAGCTTGCCCTTCTGGAAGCCGTTGTCGGCGGAGTACTCGTCACCGAGACCGGCCTTGAACTTCTCGACCTTGTCGTGGCCACCGAGTGCGTCGATCAGCTTCTGCTGGAACTCGAACATCGCCTTCCAGCCGGGGTTGGTGGCGAGGTCCGACTTGCCGTCCGGGCCGAGGAACGGCGCACCGAAGTTGGGCGCCCAGTACTGGGCCTGGTTGGCGTAGAACGGCATCGACGGCAGGAAGCCGGCGACCTTGATCGAGCCGTCCGCGTTGTACTCGGTCAGCTTCTTGGCGTCCTCGAGCAACTCGTCCGTGGTCTTCGGCGGCGAGGTGACGCCCTTCGCCGCGAACATGTCCTTGTTGTAGTAGAAGCCGTAAACGTCGGCGAGCATCGGCATCGCGCACCGCTTGCCCTGGTACTCGGTGTAGTTGCGGACCGCTTCGGGGATCTGGTTGAGGTCGATCTTGTCGCGGTCGATGTAGGGCTTCAGGTCCTGGAAGCTGCCGTTGGAGCACCAGGCGCCGAGGTTGTCGGTGTAGAAGGAGATCGCGACGTCGGGCGGGTTGCCGCCGCGGATCGACTGGGTGAGCTTGTCGTCGTCCTGGTTGCCCTCGTGCTTGATTTCGATGTTCGGGAACTTCGCCTTGAGCTTGTTCAGGCCCGCGGTGACCACGCCGTACTCGCGGTCGGTGAACTTGGAGTACACGGTGATCGTGAGCTTGTCGTCCTTGCCGGGCGCGGCGGCCACGTCACCACCGCTCGGGGCGGCGGCGCCGGAGCACGCGCTCGTCAGCAGGACGGACGCCGCGGCGACGGCCACTAACAGGGCGCCTCGGCGGGTCCGGGTGGTAGGGGGCATGGCCCTCCTCCTCATCGGTTGGGCTACTCGGTTGGGGACGGGGCGGAACGGGTGTTCGGGAGGGCCTCCGGGGTCTTGCCGAGTGGCTCTCCGACCGCGGGCCTGCGCGACCCGAGGAGTGTGGGGGTGACGACGCCGAAGACGTCCTCACGGGCGGTGGCCAGCGCGGACTGCAGCGCGCCGGCGCGGACGGCGTTGCCCTGCACCGAAGCGCAGCCGACGGGCGTGCGCGGCAGGACCAGTTCGTGCAGCTTTTCCTGCACCAGCGCGGCGAAGTCCTCGCCGCCGGCGCGGCTGGTGTCGCCGCAGAGGAGCACGAGCTGCGGGTCGGCGACCGCGACGAGGTTGGCGATGCCGCCGGCGACGCGCCTCGCGAGATCGTCGAGGAAGGGGTGGCTCGTGCCGGCCTGGGTGACGGCGTCCCAGGCGGTTTCGGCGGTGATGCCGTGCGCGGCGGCGAGGCGGCAGACGGCGGGCGAGTCGACCAGGTTGCCGAACCGGGCGCCGGCCTCGGGCCAGACGTCGCCGGTGTCGACGGTGGCCGGGTCGGGCACGCGCATCCAATCGATTTCGCCGCCCCCGCCGGTGGCGCCGCGCAGCAGCCGGCGGCCGATCACGACCGCGCCGCCGACGCCTTCGGACAGCCACACCATGACGAAGTCGTCGACGTCCTGAGCCTGCCCGACGCTCATTTCTTCGACGGCGACGAGGTTGACGTCGTTCTCGATGAGGACGTCGACGCCGAGGTCGTCGCTGAGTTTCTGCGGGACGTCGAAGCCGAGCCAGCCGGGGATGTGCGGGGCGGAGGAGAGCAGGCCGGTCCGCGGGTCGAACGCCCCCTGCGCGCCGATCACGACGTGGGCGAGCTGGTCCCGGGTGATCCCGGCTTCCCCGGCGACGTGGCTGAGGGCCTCGCCGAAGGTCCCGACGACGTCGGCGCCCGCGTGGACGGGCAGCGGGGTCCGGTACTCGGCGAGCACGATCCCGGCGACGTCGGCGACGACGAAGTCGGCGACGTGCGGCGTGAGGTCCACGGCGGCGACGAAGGCGAGGGCGCCGTTGGCCGCCCAGAGCTGGGCGCGGGGACCCCGTCCGCCGCCGCGCACCCCGGCCTTGACGACGAGGGTGTCCTGCTCGAGCCGGGTGATGAGCTGCGCGGTGGCGGGCTTGGACAGCCCGATGGCGAGCTCGAGCTCGGCGCGCGTGAGCGGGCCCTCCCGCAGGAGGACCTCGATGGCGGCGCGATCGTTGATCTCGCGCAGCATCCGCGGGCTACCGGCTCGCACTCGTCGTCTCCCGACTTAATTAGGATACTTTACAGACGGTTTCGCAGGACTGTAGTGAGCCGAAGCACAGCCGTCAACGGCCTCCGGAAACGGCCAGGTAACGCTTGGGGGCGCGCTGGGCCACGTGGCGGAAACACCGGTGGACGGGTTTTCCGCTTGCGGCGGCGAGGACGCTGGAGGCATGACCTCGACCGTTCCGCCGTGGGACGTGCTCGGCTGCCCGGTGCCGATCGCGCGGTTCGTCGCGCGGACGGACCTCGCCGTCGTCGCGCTTCAGCACGTCGTCGCCTACCCGGGCGGCTGTGCTCTGCACCTGCACCTGAGCGTCCGGCGGGGGTCGCTGGACCAGACCACTTGGGACGGCATCGGCGAAAGTCACGCCGGCGGGTTCCGCGGCCCGTCCGACGACAGCCTGCAGTTCCGCGTCAGCCAGGGTTCCCTGACCGAGATCGGCGGCGGCGCGAGCTACGACGACCGCCACTACCGGGGCGACCGGCAACTCTGGCTTTCACCGCTGCCGGCCGGCCCCTTCGAGTTCTCCGTGGAGTGGCGGCGGGCCGGCCTCGACCGCACCGCCGCCCTCCTCGACGGATTGGCCATCGCGGACGCGGCTCAGCGAGCCACACCCTATTGGCCGTAGCCCGCTACGTCGCCTGAGTCGATTCTTTGATCACGTAGGTGATCGACGAACTGCGTGAGTCTCTCCTTCGCGCCGTTCGGGTTCATCCTGTCGTTCAACGCCTACCGACCACTGTTCGAACTGCTGCGCCAGCCATTCCTTCGTCTCGTCCGAGACGAAGTCACGAACGTCCTTGATGAGCGGGTCGACGGCGTGGTCCTCTACTTCTTCGTGTGCCTCAGGCGCCGGGCAGATGAACACCGCGAGCATGCGAAGGTTCCGCAGAAGCTCGTCGCTGGTGATCACACCGAGTACCGGGACGTGGGCGATCGCTGCGGTCTTGAGAGCTCCCCACGCCTTGTCCACGATCATGCCGACCACCGCCTCGGTAAGCTGTGCCCGCCCGTCCTTCTTGCTTGAGTAGACGACCGTGTCAATGATGGTCTTCTTGGCCCTTTCGGGAATCTCGTCGAGCAGGCTGTTGAACTCCTCGATGACTTTGACAAAGCCGATGATCAGGTCACACCAGCCGTGGTCGGCAAGTTGCAGGCGAATCCGGCTGACCTCTTCGGATCTGTCGTCGAGTTCGACGAGGACGTCCTGCCAGATGTCCTCGGTCATCGCTCTCGCGAGCGCGTCCACCTGCTCCACTGGGGCGGGGTGGCCCGGGTACTCCTCCAGCACGTCGCCGGTCTGCTGAGGTTCTTCGGAGGACGAAATCGGCTGCCCGGATTCAGCACCCGGCAACTCGGCCCGTTCGGCTTCGTCACGTTCCCCCGGCATCCGCTCGGGTTTCCGTCGCGGAAGAGGTAATTTTGGTATCCGTGCGACATTCCGGGCGAGCCAGTCGGACAAGTTCAAGCGCAGCGAATCCATGCTCGCCTCGCGCGCCCGCGCGTTACGCCTCACTCCAGTCTTCGCAACCGTCCAACTGCGCCACTTCTTCCTGATCGCAGCGCGCTTGATCGAGCGAGCTTGTTCCGGCTGGCGAGCGAGGCCAACCCACTCTTTCCATCCGTGCTGTGACCGCCGCAGTTGCCACATTTGCAGACATGGCCTGTCGCTTTTTCGCAATTCTTCGGATGCTTCCTGGTCGACGCCATCAGCCGCCCCTTGTCCGACAATCCGCCCCGCTCGATCTTCCGAGCTCCGCGGGAAGCGACGTACCGCCACCCTGGTAGTCGCCGGATTGCCCTCCGTGACGCGATTTGGCCTCACAAGACCCTGGCGTCACTCTTAACGCAAGGGCCTCGGTTGCCATTGGCGTTCGGGTGAGAAGTGCCACGAAGGCGACGTTTCACGGCACCTCTCACTCCTCGACGTCCGCTCAGGCCCGGAGCAGCCGAGCCGCTACTTCAGGTGCCGGGCGAAGAACCGGCTGCCGTCGTCCCCCTCGAACGCCGGGACGCCGGTGTGCCCGCCCATGTTGGCGTGCAGCGTCTTTTCCTTGGAGCCCAGGGCGTCGAACACGTCCAGGGCCAGCTGCCGGTCGTTTCCTTCGTCGTCCCACTGCAGCAGGACCAGCAGCGGGATGGTGACCTGCCGGGCCTCGTCGAGCATGCTGCGCGGCACGAAACTGCCGGCGAACAGCACGGCGGCCGCGATGCGCGGCTCGACCACCGCGAGCCGGACGGCGATGGCGAGCACCCCGCCCGAGAAGCCGACCGGACCTTCGATCCCGGGCTGCGCGAGGAGGGCGTCCAAGGTCGCCTGCCATTCCGGGACCCCCTGGTCGACGAGCGGGAGGACGAGCCGCTCGACGATCTCGTCGCCGACCGGCTCACCGGCCTGGATCGCCCGGCGCAGGTCGGCGCGGGCCTCGTCGACGGTGGGGAGCCGGGGCCGGTCACCGCCGCCGGGAAGCTCAATGGTGGCCGCGGCGTAGCCCTCGGCCGCGGCGGCCCGGGCGCGGGCGGCCAGCCGGGGGTACATCTTGCCCAGTCCACCGGGATGGCCCATCAGGATCAGCGGTGCCGGTGCGGACGTGGCAGGCGTCCACAGGATGCCGGGGATGTCGCCGAGGGTGAACTCGCGCTCGAGGACGTCGTCGTCGAGGCGCTGTTCGGTCGTGAATCGCATGGTCGTGCCTTTCGGGAGTGCGCTTGAACGGCGCTCCCGGACGACCTATCGCCCAGCCGTGACCCCGGAGGGGAGCACCCACGTCGTAACGTTCACGGGTACCACCTCCTCGTTCGCTCGCACGGCCGCCGCGAGGTTAGCAGCAGCGGCCGGGCGAGCGCCAACGAGTTTCACTCCTCCGCGTCCGCCCAGGCTTTGAGCATCACGCGGGCGATGGACGAGTTGCCCGGCAGGATGATCTCCGCCGCACCGCCGGCGATCGGCGTCGGCTTCGAACCCTCGCCCCGCACCGCGCTGTTCGCGAACGCCGCCCGCACTTCGTCGCGCGACACCCACAGCGCCTCTTCGATCTCGCCGTCCGCGGGGACCAGCGGCAACGACCGGTCCGCCCGGGCCGTGAAGCCCAGCATGATCGACCGCGGGAACGGCCACGGCTGGCTCCCGAGGTAGCGGACGTCCGACACGACCGCCCCCACCTCCTCGCGGATCTCGCGCAGGACGCACGCCTCCAGCGACTCCCCCGCCTCCACGAACCCGGCCAGCACCGAATACCGCCCGGCCGGCCAGATCGGCTGGCGCGCCAGCAGCACGTGCGAGCCGTTGACGCCCTCCTGCGAGTGGACCAGGCAGATCACCGCCGGATCGGTACGCGGGTACTCTTCGCGGCCGTCGTTCGTGCACTTGCTCGCCCAGCCGAACTGGATCAGCTCCGTCGGGTGGCCGCAGCGCGTGCAGAACTTCGCCTGGCGACGCCAGTTCCGCAGTGCCTGCGCCGTCGTGAACAGGCCCGCCGACGTGTCGTCCAGCAGGTCTCCGTAGCCGCGCAGCTCGACCCAGACCTCGCCGTCGGCGCTGGGGACCTCCTCGACGAAGCCCCAGCTGCCCGCCATCTTCACCGTGCCGGCGTCACCCGACGGGCCGCCCGGCAGCGACCAGTAGTCGGTGTCCTGCCACTCGCCGAGGAACACCGCGTCGGCGGGCGGCTCCGAGCCGAAGTCGATCGCCTTCCGGAACGCCAGCACGGACGAACCCTCGACGACCGGGGTGCGCCCGGTGTCGTCCAGCAGGACGACCCGGGCGTCCGCCCAGCGCGACACCAGCCGCGAAGGGTTGGTGCGCAAGCGCTCCTGACGGTCCACAGTGGACCGTGACAAAGTAGGCAGGTCACCCAGGGTGAACGGGACGGACATCAGGCCGGCTCACCCACGACGACGTCACCGAGCGCGAGGAGCTTGCGTTCCAGCACGGCCGCGTCCCCGACCACCACACCCGTGAACCGCTGGGGGGTGAAGTACTTCAGCGCCGCTTCGGCCACCTCTTCGGCGGTCACCGCCGCGACCCGCGCCGGGTGCTCGATGAGCCACTCCAGGCCCAGGCCGGTCGAGGCCAGCGCCAGCACCTGGCCGGCCAGCCCGGACTGCGACGACGTCGACGTCAGCAGGGAGCCGATCGCGTACTGCCGCACCGACTCCAGCTCGTCACCGGCCGGCGGGACCTGGCCGAGGCGGCCCAGCTCGTAGCGGGTCTCCAGCAGCGCCGGCGCGGTCGCCTCGGTGGCGGTGTCCGCGTCGACGTTGACCACCGCGGTGCCGTCGGTGAACTCGAACCCGGAGTGCGCGGAGTAGGTGTACCCCTTGTTCTCGCGGATGTTCTCCACCAGCCGCGACGAGAAGTACCCGCCGTAGGCCAGGTTCGCCAGCTGCAGCGCCGCGTAGCCCGGGTCGGTGCGCGGCACGGTCTGCGCCGAAAGCCGGATCTGCGACTGCACGGCCCCGGCGCGCGGCACCAGCCGCACGCTCGGGCCGGTCAGCTCCGGCAGCGGCGGCAGCCGCACGGCGGACCGGTCGGACGCCCAGCCACCGAGCACCTTCTCGAGCTCGCCGATGACAGCCTGCGGGTCGATGTCACCGATGAGCACCAGCACGGCCCCGCGCGGCAGCACCGACGCCTGGTGCAGCGCCCGGACCTGCTCGGGCGTCACGACCGCGACGTCTTCGGCCTTCGGGACCTCGCGCGTGGCGGGGTGGTCGCCGTAGCGGTGCTTCTGCAGCGCCTCCCGCGCGATCGTGCGCGGCTGCGTGCGCGACACGGCGATCCGCTCGACCAGCCGTTCCTTCTCGCGCGCGATCTCGTCGTCGGCGTAGGTCGCTCCGGTGAGGACGTCGCCGAGGACGTCGAGGAACGTCGGCAGCTTCTCGGCGAGCGCGGATCCGGTCAGCACCAGGCGTTCCGGGTCGACGCCGGCGCCGATGTCGCCGCCGATCAGCGCCAGCTCGGCGTCGATCTCGATGCGGTTGCGGCGCGCGGTGCCGGTCAGGATCGTCTCGGCGAGCACCTCGGACGTGGCCGGGTGCAGCGCGTCGTCGCCCGCGAACGGGATCCACAGCCGTGCCTCGACCATCGGCACGGTCGCCTTGCGCACGGCCAGCACGCGCAGGCCGTTCGAGAGCTCGGTGTCCACATGGGACAGGTCGCCGGCGGCGCGCTGCTCGCCCAGCGGGGGCAGCGGGCGCGGGCCCCGCGTGGTGCGGCCGATCTCCTCGGCCGTGCGGTGCGTTGCAGAAGTCACTGCTCGTTGTTCCCTTCCGAAGCGGGCTTGACCACCAGCACGGCGCGCGCGTCCGGGCGCAGCGCCTTCGCCGCGGCCGACACGGCTTCCGAGGTGACGGCGGACATCCGGTCCGCGAGCCGGTACACCAGCGACGCGTCACCGTAGAGCAGTTCGAACGAGCCGAGCGCGAGCGTCCGGGACACCAGCCGGTCGTGCTCGGAGTGCAGGCTCGCCGCCCAGCGGGCGGTGACCTTCCGCAGCTCCTGCTCGTCCGGCGGGTTCTCGGCGATCTTCTCGAGCTCGTCGTCCAGCGCCGCCAGCACGCGCTCGCGCGGCACCTCGTGCGGGTGGATCAGGGTGATGGTGAACGTGTCCGGGTCGCGGGCCTCGAACGGGCCGAACAGCCCGGCGCCGGCGCCGATGTCGACGACCAGGGGCTCCTTGTGCACCAGCCGCTGCTGCAGGCGGGAACCGTCGCCGTCGGTCAGGACGCCGGCGAGCACGAGGTAGGCCAGGTAGCCGTCGATGTCGTTGATCGGGTCCGGCATCCGGTAGCCGATGCCGAGCGCGGGCAGCGGCGCGTGCGGGTCTTCGACCTCGCCGCGCAGCTCGGTGGTCGGCAGCGGCTCGGCGAAGGACGGCCGCTGCGGCGCGGGCCGGTGCGGGACGTCGCCGAAGTGGTCCTCGATCAGCTTCTTGGCGTTGCCCACCTCGAAGTCGCCGGCCACCGTCAGCACGGCGTTCGCCGGCGAGTAGTAGGTGTCGAAGAACGCCGCGCAGTCGTCGACCGTGGCGCTCTCGAGGTCTTCGAAGCCGCCGTAACCGTTGTGCGCGTTCGGGAACGTCGAGTACAGGACCGGCGGCAGGGTGATCCACGGGAACCCGCCGTAGGGCCGGTTCAGCACATTGAGGCGGATCTCTTCCTTGACGACGTCGATCTGGTTCGCGAGGTTCTCCGCCGTCAGCTTCGGCGCGCGCATCCGGTCGGCTTCGAGGAAGAGCGCGCGCTCCAGCGCGGCGCTCGGCAGCACCTCGAAGTAGTCGGTGTAGTCGGGGTGCGTCGACCCGTTGAAGGTGCCGCCGCTGGACTGCACGTGCCGGAAGTGGGCGAGTTTCTCCAAGCTTTCGCTGCCCTGGAACATCAGGTGCTCGAAGAGGTGCGCGAACCCGGTGCGCCCCTCCGGCTCGGAGCGGAAGCCCACGTCGTAGTGGACACTGACGCCGACCACCGGCGCGGTCGCGTCGGGTGCCAGTACCACGCGCAGACCGTTGTCGAGGGTGTATCGGACGAGCTCGGGATCGGCCATGGCCCCACCCTACGACGGCTCGGCGCCTCCTGGCTTCCCGGCTGGCGGGTGAGAACCGGTGTCCGCGGCCACCACGGCGAGCCGGCGCCCGCGGCGGGCACCGGCGAACGTGCCCGCGAGCGCCGTCGCGAAGGATCCGGCCTGGTCAGGGCGGATCTCGCCGTCGTGCCAGTACACCGGTGGCGGGTGTTCGAGGCCCTCGAAAGCGGCCACCCACGGACCCTGTTCGCCCAGAGCCAACGCGTACGGCAGGCCGCGGGAGAACACCAGTTCGCGCTGGGGCTTGTCGAAGTCCTTCGCCCGCGTCGCGGCGAGCTGCCCGGCGACACCGCGGAGCCTGAGCGCGACCTCGGCACCTGCGCGACGGCGCGCGGGCAGCGCGGCCGAGACGGCGACGGCGGCGGCCCCGGCCAGCGCGAGGATGACGCCGAGCTGGGCGTACCCGGCGGTCAGCGCGAGCAGGATCGTGAGGAACACGCCGTAGAAGACGACGCGGGTCCCGGCGCGCCGGAGCCGGCCCGTCGCGAACCAGCCGCGCCGGACGACGTCGGCGTCCAGCTCGGCTCGTGGGACTTCGACGTGACGCTGCCGCAGTTCGGCGAGGGTCACCGATTCCGCCGGAAGGACGGCCTCGAAGACGGCACGTTCGAAGGACGTCAGGTGCTCGTCGGGCGGGTTGCGGCGGGTCAGCGTCGGGCCGTCGCTCACCCAGACGTAGTTGCGGACGGCCAGGTCGAGCACGGTCGCGGCCAGGTCGGCGGGCCCGGCGCGGCCGTGCAGCAGCAAGCCGATGTGCCCGGGCAGCACGCCCTCCGGGGACGCGAACTCGCCGTTCTTCGCGATCAGCCCGGCCTTGGGCGGGTCGCCGGCGGCACGGCGGCGGGCGAAAGCGACGAACGTGGCCGCGGTCAGCAGGAGCGCGGCGAAGCCCACCCAGGCCCAGGCGACCGGCGTCGTGAGGACGAACGCGCCCGCGATCGTCTTGGCCGGTACGAGGACTTCGTTCGCCGGGACGGTGCCCGCGGGCAGCTCGACGGTCGTCGTCATCCGCTCGCCCGCCGCGAGGTTCTGCTGGCTGAACCGGGTCAGCCCGGCGTGGTCGATCTGCGCGGCGCCGCACGGGAAGTCGGAGTCCGGCGGCCCGGCGAGGCAGTCGACGGCGGTGGGGATGTCGGGCGCCGCGAAGGAGGCGCGGATGAACTTCAGGTCGGTGCTCCAGCCTCCCGCCAGCTCCCAGGTGACCCGGTTCCCGGCGACCGCACCGTCCACTGTGTACCGGACGATCGACGTGCCGGCGGTGAGGTGGACGGTGAACGCGTCCGCGTCCACCTGGGCGTTCCCGCTGCCTTCGAGGACGACGTCGCGGACGCCGTAGACGCGGTCGCGGTGGTGCGGCGCGGCGGCCCGCAGCGGGACGCGGCGGTCCATCGTGACGCCGTCGGGCACGGAGATCGCTTCGGCGACCGAGAGCGAGCCGTCGCGCTCGACCTTGAGCTGGATCTCGGCGCTCTGCGGCACGGTCGGCAGCGGCGGCTCGTCCCCCGGCCCAGCGACTAGGAAGAGGGCGAGGACCGCTCCGGCGAGCACGGTCAGCGGGACGCGCGGGCGGACGCGGTGAGCAGCCCGTCGAGCGCCGTCAAGAACGACGGGAAGTGCGTCCCGAAGCGGCGCAGGTCCTGATCGGACTCCATGCCGCCGTACCAGTAGAGCCCGGCCGAACCGTCGGAGGCGGGGTTGAGCGCGGCGAAGGCGCCGAGCCAGCGTTCGGTGTCGCCCAGGACGACCGCGTACGGCAGCGAGCGCGAGAACACCATCTCGCGGTCGGCCGGCGGGATGTCCTCGGCTTTCGCGGTGTGGAGGTAGTCGAGCAGGCCGCGGACCTGGCCGACGAGCACCCGGCCGCGCGCGGTGCGCGAGGGCAGCAGCGCGGCCGCCGCGGCGACAGCCAGCCCGGCCAGCGCGACCGCGACGCCGAGCAGCGCTTCGCCGAGGGTGAAGGTGAGGACCGCGGTGGCGGCCGCGCCGAGCGCGAAGATGCCGGCGCCGAGCCAGGTCAGCCGGCCGCGGGCGGTGTCAGGGCGGCGGGAGAACCAGCGCTTGGTGACGACGTCGGCGTACATCGCGTCGCTGATCTTGCGCAGGTCGAGCCGGCCGCGGGCGCGCAGCTGCGACACGAGGACGGCGTCGATGCCGGCCGGCAGCAGCGTTTCGTAGACCGCGCGTTCGAAGTCGTGCAGGTGCTCGTCCGGCGGGTTGCGGCGGGCGATTTGCCAATCTTGTCCCGGTACTTCCGCCAGCCAGAGGTAGTTGCGGACGGCGAGGTCGACGACGGTGGCGCTGATGTCGACGACGTCGACGGTCTCGTCGACGACCGTGCCGACCTGGCCGGGCAGGACGCCGTCGGGGCTCGCGAAGAAGACGCGGTCGCCGTCGCGCAGGAGGACCTCGACCGGACCGGTGGCGGTGGTGAGCGCGCCGGCGTCTTCCTTGCGGCGGCGCTGGACGTGGATCCCGCCGGCGATGAGGAAGACGAGCAGCAGGGCGAAGACGATGCCGGTCAGCGGGGTGAAGGCGAAGGCGGTGGCGAAGAGGCCGACGTCGGCGAACTTCGCGTTGGCCGGGACGGTGTTCGCGGGGAGGCCGACGAGGAGGTCGACGCGGTCGCCGGGCCGGACGTCGTTCTGTTCGAGGCGGACGACACCGGTGTGGTCGAGTTCGGCGAGCGTGCAGCGCTGGCTGGAGCCGATCGGGCCGGCGAAGCAGTCCACAGGGGACAGCCGGGGCGACGGCGCGAGGAAGGAGGCGGTGAGCTTTTCCAGCGGGGTGTCGAAGCCGCTGGCGACTTGCCAGCGGGCTTGCTGGCGGCCGCTTTGGTCGGCGATGGCGCCGTCGACGGTGTAGGTAACGGTGGAGACGCCGCCGGTGAAGGTGAGGACCAGCTGGTCGCCGGTGAGCTGGCTGGTGGCGGCGCCCTCGGTCTTGATGTCCCTGGCTTCGAAGACGCGATCCTGGTCGTCGCCGGCCGAGACTTTCAGGGGGACGCGCGAGGTGAGCTGCTTACCGCCGGGGACGGTGACCTTCTCGGTGACCTGGAGCGAGCCGTCGCGGAGGACTTTGAGGGCGACGTCGGCGGTGGGGCCTTCGGGCGGCTGGACGTCTTGGCCGTTCAGCTGCTGGGGCTTCTTGGCCTGCTCGGAGGGTGCGTTCGGCAGGACGGGCCCGGCGGAGGGCCCTTGTGCGGCGGCGGGCCCGGCGGTCAGCACGGCGATCGCGGCGACCGCGGCGACCGCGGCCGCTGTCCCCCATTTGCTCAACACAGCACCACACCCTAGAGCACCCGCTCTATGCTGACGCCCGGAACGGCGAGATCTCCGCAGGTACGTCGCTTCCGACGGGGAAATCGCACGGGGGGTTCCGCTTTCATGACGCAAGGCCCGCAGGGTCCTGGTCCACACGACCCGCGGCGGCCGGTGCCGCCACCGGGGCGGGGACCGTTGCCGCCGCCGGGAGTTCGGCCGCTGCCGCAGGGTCGCCCGGGGCGAGGTCCGGGTGGGCAGGCGCCGCACGGCGCGCCCGGCGGGCCGGGGCAAAGCGGCGCGCCGCAAACGGGATCGCCCCAAGCCCCCGGCGCTGGTCCGCAGCAAGGCCCTGGGCCCGGCGGCACGCCGGGTCCAGGCCAAGGCGGGCAGGCGCCGCCCGGCGGGCCGGGGCAAAGCGGTGCTCCGCACGGCCGGCCGAGCCAAGCGCCCGGCGGTGCTCCCCAGCAAGGCCCCGGCGGGCAGCCGGGGCAGCGTCCTGGCGGGCAGCCGCCGCAGTTCCCCGGCCAGCCGCCCCGGGGTCCACAAGGTACTCAGGGCTTTCCCGTCCACGGCCCGCCGTCCGGTGCTTACCCGCGCCCGGGCGGCTTCCCGGCGGGCGCGCCGCTTCCGCCGCCGGCCGTGGCCGCTCCGCCCGTCTTCGCCCCCGCCTACGCCGGCCCGCCTCCCGGCGCTCCCTTCGGGCCCCGGTTCGCGCCCGGCTACCGGCCCTACGTCGCGAAGAAGTCGAACACCGGGGTCATCGTCGCCGTCGCGATCATCGGGATCGTCGCGGTCGTCGGGGGGCTCGTCGCGGCCGTCGCGCTGATCGGGGGCAACACCCGGCACGTCGCCGACGCCGGGTACTCCAGCACCTACCCCTCGGACACCTACGAAACCACCTCCGCCGACGAGACCACCGCGACCACGTCGTCCACCGAACGGACGACCACCAGCGAAACGACCGAGCGCACGACCCGCACGTCCGAAACCCCACGCGGTCCCCGTTCGGTCGTCGCCACCGGCAACAACCCGTTGTTCGCCAGCGCCGACTACGGACTGCAGAACGTCCCCTGCTCGCTGAGCCGCTGGGCGACCGACCAGAACAGCGCGACCCGGTTCTTCCAGTCCGGGATCGCCTGCCTCGACGCGATGTGGTCACGCATGCTCGGCGCCGTGGACCTGCCGTTCCGGTCGCCGAACCTGTCGGTGCCGCGGTCGCTGTCGGAGTCGTCGACGCCGTGCGGCAGCGGGGGCACGACGACCGGCGTCACGCCGTTCTACTGCGCCTCGAACGACACGATCTACATGCCGATGGACCGCATCGAGATCGACTCGTGGGGCAACCACCCCGGGCCGTACCTGTCGATCCTGGCCCACGAGTACGGCCACCACGTGCAGAACCTGGCCGGCATCACCGAGGCGTACGGCGGCCAGCGCTACGACGCGGGCGCCGACTCGGCGGCCGGCCTGGAACTGTCCCGGCGGATGGAGCTCGAGGCGCAGTGCTTCTCGGGCATGTTCCTCGGCTCGGCGTCGGTCTCCGGCGGATCGGTCGACAAGAACATCTACAACGAGGCCTGGAACGCCCAGGACCGCGGCGACGACTACGCCCGCAACGGCAAGCGCGACCACGGCAGCGCCAGGCACAACATCTCCTGGTGGCAGCACGGCGCGACCAAGAACCGCAACCAGCAGTGCAACACGTGGCTCGCGGCCTCGGGAGACGTCTCCTAGCGCCCCAATGTGGCGTTCGGTGCGTCCCACGCACCCAATGTGGCGTTCGGTGCGTCCCACGCACCCAACGCCACATTGGGGCGCTTGAAACCCGGGTCAGCCCGGCGGGG
>NZ_JBFBBQ010000031.1:0-90653 GCF_040682775.1 Amycolatopsis sp. NPDC051106
GGACCCCCCCCCCCCCGCGGGGGGGGGGGGGGGGGGGGTTGGGGGGGGGGGGGGGGGGGGGGGGGGGGCCCCCCCGGCCCCGCCCCCCCGCACGCCGGTTCTCAGCCGGGGATCTTGTCCAGGAAGCCGTGGACGTGGGCGATCTTCCCGTCTTCGAGCTCGACGACGTCGAACCCGATGGCGACGGGCTCGGCACCGGGCGTGCCGAGGTACCACTGGAACCGCGCGAGGTCGTGGTGCGCGTCGGGCTCGGCGGGCAGGCTGAAGGTCAGCCCGGCGAACTGCTGCTGCGCCCCGCCGACGAACTGGTCGATCCCGTCGTGCCCGGCGACGGCCCCGAGCGGGTCGGTGTAGCGGGCGCCGTCGGTGAAGAGCTCGGCGATCAGGGCGCGGCGCTTGTCGCCGTCGGTCTCGTTCCAGACGGCGATGTACTGCTCGACGATGCCGCGGACGTCGGTCATGGCGGTTCCTTTCGTTGGGGGACAACGGGTTTTCGTCGTCCGGTGCTGGGAACGACTTTGGCGGACGGCCGGCGGCCCGTCGATTACGCGAGAGGTAATGCCGCGGCGGCGCTCGAGCCGGGCGTCGCCATTACCCCCGAAGTAATGGCAGCGACCTGGTGATCGCCGTAGCGTCGCTCGCGTGACGACTACGGTGCAGGCCGCGCGGCAGCGGCCCGTCGGGGAGCTGCTGCGGGAATGGCGCGACCGGCGGCGGATCAGCCAGCTGGACCTCGCGATCTCGGCGGACATCTCCACCCGCCACCTCAGCTTCGTGGAGACCGGGCGTTCCCGGCCGAGCCGGGACATGGTGCTGCGCCTCGGCGAGCACCTCGACGTGCCGCTGCGCGAACGCAACCGGCTGCTGCTCGCCGCCGGGTTCGCGCCCGCCTACACCGAGAACGCGCTGGGGGACCCCGAGATGTCCGCCGTCCGCCAGGCCGTGCGGCAGCTGCTCGCGAGCCACGAGCCCTACCCGGCCGCCGTCGTCGACCGGGGCTGGAACCTCGTCGACGCCAACGCCGCCACCGGTCTGTTCGTCGCCGGGATCCCGCCGGAGCTGACCACCAACGTCCTGCGCGCGACCCTGCACCCCGACGGCATGGCCCCGCACGTGCTCAACCTGGGGGAGTGGCGCGCCCACCTGCTCGGCCGGCTCCGGCGCCAGGTGGGCCAGACCGCGGACCCCGCGCTGACCGACCTCCTGGACGAGCTGCGCGGCTACCCCTGCGACCAGCCGGTGCCCGAGGTGGAGGTCCCCGGACCGGGTGACATCTTCGTGCCGCTGAAGTTCCGCCACGAGGGCACCGACCTGACGTTCTTCAGCACGGTCGCCACGTTCGGCACGCCGCTGGACGTCACGGTCGCGGAACTGGTGATCGAGTCGTTCTTCCCGGCCGACCCGGCGACGGCCGCACACCTGCGCGAGCGGGCCGCGTCGGTGGAATGATGGGGGACACCCGCGCAGCATCCGACGTGAGGATCACCGGTAGATGGCCGTCCCGCCTTCGCTCGCCCTGTCCGACGGAGTCCGCATCCCCCAGCTGCTGTTCGGTGTCGCGGGACTGACCGCGGCCGAAACCGGCCGTGCCGTCCGCATCGCCCTCGACACCGGCTACCGGGGCTTCGACACCGCGCCGGGGACCGAGGCGGCGGTGGGCGACGCGCTCGCCGGAGTCCCCCGCGAAGAGCTGTTCGTCAGCGTCAAGGTGCCCGCGCAGGGCTACGACGCCGCCCGCCGCGCCGCCGACCAGGCACTGGCCGCGCTCCGGCTCGAGCACGCCGACCTGTGCCTCCTGGACGGGACGAAAGGCGCGTTCACCGACACCTGGCGCGCCCTGAGCCGCCTCCGGGCCGACGGCCGCGTCCGCGCGGTCGGCGTCGCCGGGTTCGGCATCGCGGAACTGCGCCGGCTCATCGACGCCACCGGCGCGGTCCCGGTGCTGAACCAGATCGAGCTGCACCCGTGGCTGCAGCAGCTCCCGCTGCGCGAATTCCACACCGAGCGCGGCATCGTGACCGCCGCGTCGAGCCCGGCCGCCAACGCCGGCCTGCTGGCCGACGAGACGGTCACCGCCCTCGCGGCCAAGTACGGCAAGACGCCGGCCCAGATCGTGCTGCGCTGGCACCTGCAGGCCGGCACGGTCGCCGTGGCGGCCTCGGCCACGACGACCCGCACCCGGGAGAACTTCGGGATCTTCGACTTCGAGCTGGCCGACGACGACCTCGCCGTGCTGGCCGAGCTCGACAACGGGACGCGCGTCTAGGTCGACTTGATCCCGGCGGCGGCGAAGTCGGCCTGCTGGGCCGGCTGTTCCAGGTACTCGCGGAACGTCTGGGCGGCGCGGAGCACGGTGTCGTCGATGCCCTGCCCGGTGAGCCCGATGAACGGGTAGTCGGCCGACCGCGCGCTCGCCACGGACTGCGCGGGCGAGCCGATCAGCTCGGGCTTCTTGGTGGTGAGCTCGCTGACCCAGTACGACGATTCCGGCAGCCAGGCGGCGGGGAGCCCGCCGATCGCGTCGAGGTTGGTCCGGCCCACCAGCGCGTCGAGCACCTGCGCGGAGGGCTTGGCCTCGATCATCACGTGCACGCACTGGCCGTGGACGACGGTCGCGGCCTGGTTCCAGCGGTCGGCCGCGGCGGTCAGGGGTTTCTGCGCGCTCGGCGTGACGAGGATCCGCATGTGGGAGGTGCCGCCGGAGCAGCTGGCGGCCTGCGCCTCGGCGCGGCTGTTGAGCTCGCTGTCGGCCCAGTTCCAGCCGATCACGCCGAGCCCGATCAGGGCGGCGAGCACGGCGCAGGCGATCGGCCAGGTGGCGATCCGGCGCCGCGGCGCCTTCTTGCCGACGATCCGGTGCGACCCGGTCGCCTCGCCCTTGCCGAGGGTCCGGTGCGAGCCGGTGGCCTCACTCTTTCCGGTGATCTCATCCTTGGCGGACGGCCCGGTGGTGTCGGTGCGGCCGGGGACGCGACGGCGGCCGGAGGTCTCGCTTTCGCCGGCTTCCCTGCGACGGCGGCCGCGGCGCGGGTTGCTCTCGCTGTCGCCGTCGCGGTCGAGGGTGCGGTGCGAGCCGGTGTTTTCGGTCCGGGCGGCGATCGGGTAGTCGCCGGAGGTCTCGTCGTGCCGGGTGATGATCTCGGTCCGCTCGGCGGCCGACTCCGCCGGCCGGGCGGGGGCCTTACCGCGACGGCGCCCGCCCCCGGCTTCACCGCGGCGGGCATCGCCACGGCGACCAGCGGGAGCTTCGCCGCGCCCGGCCGCCGGGTAGGACCCGGAAGCTTCACCGCGGCGGGTGGCGCGAGACGATTCGCCGCGATCGGCGACGGGGTGGGAGCCGGAACCCTCACCGCGGCCGGCAACCGGGTAGGCGCCGGGGGCCTCATCGCGGCGGCTGACGGGAGCTTCACCGCGGCCGGCCACGGGGTACGCGCCGGAAGTCTCATCGCGGCGGCCGGCGGGAGTCTCACCGCGACCGACGACGGGGTACGCGCCGGGGGCCTCATCGCGGCGGCTGACGGCAGCCTCACCGCGGCCGGCCACGGGGTACGCGCCGGAAGTTTCATCGCGGCGGCCGCCGGGAGTCTCACCGCGGCCGACGACGGGGTACGCGCCTGAGGCCTCACCACGGCGGCCGGCGGGAGCTTCACCGCGGCCGGCGACAGGGTAAGAGCCGGAAGTTTCGCCGCGACGGGCGGCGGGCGACGATTCACCGCGCCCGGCGACGGGATAAGAGCCGGAAGCCTCACCGCGCCCGGCCACCGGGTACGAGCCGGAAGCCTCACCGCGGCGGGGGGCCGGGTGCGAGCCGGTCGGCTCGCCGCCCCCGGAGACGAAGTAGCCCGACTTTTCGCCGCGAGCGGCGCCGCGGCCGGCGATCCCGAAGGCGTCCGAGATGGAGCTGCGCTTCGGGGTGCCCTTGCCCGCGACCGGGTACGCGCCGGAGGCCTCACCTCGACCCGCGGCGCGGGGAGATCCCGCGGCCTCGTCGGGGTGCGGGCGGCGGCCCCCCGGCGCCCCGGCACGGTCCTGAGGGTGCGGCACGGGCTCGTCGTCCCGGGCGTGTCGCCCCATGGTCGTCCTTTCGGCGTCCTGCGCATGTCAAGTACGCGCTGCGATGCAATGAAACCGTTATCACCCTAACAGGTGAGTATCAGTGAGAGAATAATCTGACTCACAGTGGCGCGTACTCAGGGTGCTGCGCTGACCAGGCGATGGCAGTGCGCTATCAGGCGGGCACGCACCGGCGCCGCCCGCCGGGCGAAATCACCCTGGGCCCGGGCGTATTCGGCGCGTCCCTCGGCCGTCTCGATCCGCACCGGCGGATAGCCGAGCGCGGCCAGGTCGTACGGGCTCGCCCGCATGTCCAGCGTCCGGATCTCGACGGCCAGCTCGAACCCGTCCGCGACCAGCTCCGCCGGCACGAACGGATCGAGCTTGTACGCCCATTTGAACAGGTCCATGTTCGCGTGCAGGCACCCCGGCTGCTCGAATGCGACCTGCGTCTCCCGGGACGGCGTCAGCTCGTTGCGCGGCCGGGCGTCGGTGGTGAAGAACCGGAACGCGTCGAAGTGCCCGCACCGGATGTCCAGGGACTCGACGACCTCGTCCGTGCCCGCCGAGCCCAGCCGGAGCGGGACCTGGTTGTGCCGCACCGAGTCCGCCGGCTCGCGGTAGACCATCGCCCACTCGTGCAGTCCGAAGCAGCTCAGCCGCGGCGCGCGGGACGCCGTCGCGGTCAGCAGGCCGAGGACGAACTCGGCCGTCCGCTTCTTACCCTCGGTGAAGCCCGCCGGGTCGAGGACGACGCCGTCGGCGGTCTCGACGTAGCCCTTGCGGTCCAGGAAGCGCCGCGCGGCGGGCCCGGCGAGCGCGACGCCGGGCCCGGGCTGCCACCGCTGCAGGTGCGACGGCCGGTACGAGTAGTAGGTGAACAGGAAGTCGAGCACGGGGTGCTTCTCGCCCCGTGACCGTCGCTCCTGGTGCGGGACCGTCCACCGCCGCATCCGCTCGACGTGCGCCGCCTCCCGGGCCAGCCAGTCCGGTTCGGCGAGCACGTCGACGGCGGTCACGCGCCCACGTGGGTGCCGTCGCGCACGGTGCCCACGTACTCCTCGACGAGGTCCTCCAGGGCGACGACGCCGACGGCCTTCCCGTCGACGTCGAGCGCCCGCGCCAGGTGGCTGCCTTCCTTGCGCATGGCCGACAGCGCGCTGTCGAGCCGGGCGTCGGCCCGCAGCTCGGTGAGCGCGCGCGTCTTGGCCGTCGGCACGATCGTCGCCGGGTCGTGGCCGGCCAGGTCGAGGACGTCCTTCACGTGGATGTAGCCGGTCAGCCGGCCGTCGTCGGTGCACACCGGGAACCGCGAGAAGCCGGTCGAGGACACCGCCCGCTCGACGTCGCCGACCGTCGGCCCGCAGGGCAGGGTCGTCAGCTCGGCCGTCGGCACCAGCACGTCGGCCACCGTCTTCTGCACCGACGACAGCGTCTGGGTGAGCCGCCGGTGCTCGGACTGGTCGATCAGGCCTTCGCGCCGCGACTCGCTGAGCAGCTCGGCCAGCTCGTCGGACGTGTAAGCCGTCTCGAGCTCGTCCTTCGGCTCGACGTTCACCGCGCGCAGCAGCGAGTTGGCGACGAAGTTGAGCAGCCAGATGAACGGGTTGGCGAGCTTGACCCACCCGACGTGCACCGGCACCAGCCACAGCGCGAGCCGCTCGGGCTCGGCGATCGCGAGGTTCTTCGGCACCATCTCGCCGATCAGGACGTGCAGCACGGTGATGAACGCCAGCGCGATGGCGAACGAAACCGCGTGCAGCAGCGTCTCGGGCAGGCCCAGCAGGTCGAAGAACGCCGACAGCCGGTGCGCGATCGCGGGCTCGCCGAGGCGGCCGAGCAGCAGCGAGCAGATGGTGATGCCCAGCTGCGCGCCGGCGAGCATCAGCGACACGTGCTTGCTCGCGTTGATCACGATCTTCGCGCGCGTCTTGCCCTGCTCCAGCAGCGCTTCGAGCCTGTCACGCCGCGAGGAGATCAGCGTGAACTCCGCGCCGACGAAGAAGGCGTTGAGCAGCAGCAGGACCACGACGAGGGCGATGTTCAGCCAGTCGCTCACGAGACCACCTCGGCTACGGCGGGTGCCGGGGATTCTTCGGACGCCCGGACCGGGGCCACTTCGACCTCGGCGATCCGGCGCTTGTCCATCGTGGTGACGGTGAGCAGCCAGCCGTCGACCTCCGCGGCGTCACCCTCGGCGGGGATCTTGCCCAGCCGCTCGAGGATCAGCCCGGCGATGGTCTCGTAGTCGCCGTCCGGCATCCGGAAGCCGGTGACGTCGGTGATCTCGTCGGCGCGCAGCTGCCCGGACACCAGCCAGCTGTCGGTGCCGACCTGCTGCGACGCCGGGCCCTCGTGGTCGTCGTGCTCGTCGCGGACGTCACCGATGATCTCCTCGACGACGTCCTCCAGGGTCACCAGCCCGGCCGTGCCGCCGTACTCGTCGACGACGATCGCCAGCTGGAAGCGGGAGTCGCGCAGCCGGTTGAGCAGGTCGTCGCCGGGCAGGGACTCGGGCACGGTCGGCACCGGCCGCATGACCGAGCCGATCGGCACGGCGGCGCGGTCGGCGGCGGGCACCGCGAAGGCCTGCTTGACGTGCACGGCGCCGCGGACGTCGTCCAGGTCCTCGGCGTGCACCGGGAACCGCGAGAAGCCGGTGCGGCGCGAGAGGTCGATGAGGTCCTCGATGGTGTCGTCGACGGCGAGCGATTCGAGCTGCACGCGCGGGGTCATCAGCTCCTCCGCGGTGCGCTCGCCGAACCGCAGCGAGCGGTCCAGCAGCTCGGCGGTCGACGTGTCGAGCGTGCCGCTTTCGGCGCTGGAGCGCACGATCGAGCCCAGCTCCTGCGGCGAGCGGGCCGACCGCAGTTCCTCCTGCGGTTCGACGCCGAACTTGCGCACGAGGAAGTTCGCGCTGTTGTTCATCAGCGTGATGAGCCAGCGGAAGAGCGCGGAGAACCGCGAGTGGTAGCCGGCGACGGCGCGGGCGGTCGGCAGCGGCCGGGCGATGGCGAGGTTCTTCGGCACCATTTCGCCGAGGATCATCGACAGCGACGTGGCGATGATCAGGGCGAGCACGATCGACGCGCCAGCAGCGAAGTCCTCCGGCAGCCCGATGCCGGTGAGCAGCGGCCGGACGAGCTCGCCGATGAGCGGCTCGGCCAGGTAGCCGGTGATCAGCGTGGTGAGCGTGATGGCGACCTGAGCGCCGGAGAGCTGGAAGGACAGCGTCCGGTGGGCCTTCTGGACGGTCAGGGCGCGGCGGTCGCCGACCTGGCGGACGTTGGCCTCGACGGTGCTGCGCTCGAGCGCGGTCAGCGAGAACTCCGCGGCGACGGCGAGGCCGGTGCCGACGGTCAGCAGCACGAAGAGGAGGACGCCCAGGACGGCGAAGAGGATTTGGATCATGCCGCGGCCGCCCGGTCGGCGGGGGATGAACCTATCGGACAGCCGGGTCGGTCACCCGGCTCGGTACTGTCACCAGGTGACTGCGCTGCGCGCACGAAACGGTCACTCCTAGCAGTGAATCGGCGTGTACTGCGAATATGCGGATGAGTTTAACGTGTCCCCGCCCGCCCTCGCGGAGATATCGGTGTGTCGGCGCGCTCACCTCGGCGGGTGGTTCACCGCGGTGCGCGCCCGAGCAGGCCCACGAGCCGGGCGGCGGGACCCGCGCCGCGGGGGACCGGGACCGGCGGGTCGAAGATGCCGAGCCCCTGCCACTCGTCCACCCAAGGTCGGACGACGTCGAGGAGGCGCTCGGCGAGTTCCTCGGTCACCGGGCAAGGCAGATCCAGCGCCGTCGCGAGGTCCCAGGCGTGCACGGCGGCGTCGATCGTCATCTGCCAGCCGTACTCACGAGCCGGGAGCAGCCCGGTCGAGACGTGCACGGCGCGTTCCAGCACGCCGTCGTCGAGGAAGGCTTCGCGGGCGGCTTCGGCGGCCGAGTCCCAGGCGGAAACCGGGTCGTCGCCGAGGACGTCGCCGTCAAAGCGGTCGCCCACGTCGTCCAAAGTGGCGCCGGCCAGCAGGGAAGGTGCCCAGAGCTGCTCGGCGACGAGGTGGTTCACGAGGTCGCGGACCGTCCACTCGGTACACGGCGTGCGGTGGCCCCAATCGGTGTCCCCGGCCGCGTGCACCGCGTCGCCGAAGGCCCGCAACGCGTGGCCGTGTGCCTCGAGAAGATCCACGCGGGCCATTTGACCACGGCGGATCAGCTGGTGCCCGGCCGGTGCCGCCGCACGGTCTCCTCGACGAGGTCGAGCACCGGCCCGAGGCCGGCGGCCGGCAGGCCCATGGCCAGGTGCGAGACGAGGCCTTCGAGGACGAGCTCGAGGAACGCGGTGAGGACGTCGACGTCGACGTCGTCGCGCAGGATGCCGGCCTCTCGCTGGCGCAGCAGGCGCAGGCGGGTGGCGGTGGTCAGCTGCTCGGACCGTTCGGCCCAGCGGGCGCGGAACTCCGGATCGGTGCGCAGCCGCCGCGAGACCTCGAGGCGGGTGCCGAGCCAGTCGGCGGGGTGGTCACCGCCGGCGAGGAGGTCCCGCATGACCTGGACCAGGCCCTGTTCGGCCACGACGTCGGCCATCCGGATGGCGTCGTCCTCGGCGAGGGCGAGGAAGAGCGACTCCTTGTCGCGGAAGTGGTGGAAGATGGCCCCGCGCGACAGCCCGGTGGCTTCCTCCAGGCGCCGGACTGTGGCACCTTCGTAGCCGTAGCGTGCGAAGCAGACACGCGAGCCGTCGAGGATCTGGCGCCGGCGTGCGTCGAGGTGATCCTGGCTTACGCGTGGCATCCTGAAATCCTGGCATCGCGGACCGGGATCTCGCAATCCGTACGTACGTACTGTGACCCGGAGTGCCCGGGAACCGAACCGGAACCCCCATCGTCGGAACGTTGCGGCGATTCGCTGACACGGCGTGAGACAGTTGGCTAATCTTTGCACCATCACGGTGGGTGAACTGAGGGGAAGGTGCGGGTCGTGATCATCGGCGAAGCCGGGCAGGCGGTCCAGGCGGTCTGGGGTGGCGACATCCTCGGCGAGGGCGGCCGCGTCTACGGCGGCGGTGGCGGCGGGGGCGGCCAGTTCAAGATGGACCCCGAGGAACTCGCCTCGGTGATCGGTCTCTGGGAAGACGAGCTGGACAAGATCGTCGACGACGGAAAGCGGATCGACGCCATCATCTCGTCCATCGAGGCTCCGGGACAGGATGCCGTCAGCAATGGCTATGTCTCCACGAGTATGGATTCGCTCTTCGCGCTGCAGACCCAGAACGACTCGATGCGCAAGTACGTGCAGGAGTACATCAAGAAGCTGAAGGAAGCGCAGACGAAGACGGTGGCGACCGACCAGGGGATGGCCGACCCGTTCCGGACGGTGTGACCGTGCGCCTGCTCGCTCCTGCAGTGGCCGGTGGCGTGGTCGCCGTCCTGCTTCTCGCCGGTTGCTCGCCCGAGACGACCGGCACCGCCTCGCCGGCACCGACCTCGCCGGTCTCCTCGGGTGCCTCGTCCGATCCGGATGTGCCCAAGGTGTCGGCTCCTCTCGATGTCTCGAAATACGTCACGAAGCCCTGCGACATCGTTCCGGCCGCGGCCTTGACGCCGTTGCGGTTCACTGATCCCGGAGAACCCCAGATGCAGGATGACGGGCTCGGCGCCGCCGGGCCGAACTGCGGCTGGAAGATCTCCGGCGAAGGCGTGAGCATGCTCGTCATCATCGGCACGGGAAACCGTGACCGGGGTGCCGGCGGCCTGGCCGGGCTGTACACGGCACACGAAACCGGTCAGTTCCCCTTCCTCGAGCCCGCTCCCGAGGTGGAGGGCTACCCGGCGGTCTACGTCGACAAGCGCGACCGGCGGCCGATCGGCAACTGCAGTCTCGACGTCGGAGTCGCCGATGACCTGGTCATCGCCGTGCACTCCGGCGGCTACGAAGGCGCTGACGATTCCTGTGCCGCGGCGAGCCAGGTGGCAGCCGCCATCATCACCACACTCAAGGGGGCCTGACGAGTGGACGGCAAGCAGATCTACGACAACTTCAGACAGGGCAACACGGACGGCCTGCGCACCGCCGCCGATGAGGTCGCGAACCTCTCGAATGCCTACCTGGACCGTGCTCAGGGCATCAAGTCCTTGCAGGACCGGATGAAGCAGGCTTGGACCGGAAGCGCGGCCGACGCCGCGAACGCCGGGGCCGGCCCGCTCGAGCAGGCCTTCGCCGAAACAGCCGAGCCGCTGGACGTGACCAAGGCGTCGGTCGACTCGCAGGCCACCGCCTTCGACCACTCGAGCAGCTCCGTCGTGGAGATTCCGCCGAAGCCCGAAAAGCCCAACCCGTGGACGACGGGGCTCAAGGCCGCCATCCCCATCGCCGGGCCCTTCATGGCCAAGGACGACATCGACGACTACCAAGCGGGCATCGCGAAGTACAACGCGGCGAACGAGACGAACGTCCGTGTCATGGACCAGTACAGCAGTGTCACCGACAGCACGAGGTCGGCGCTCCCCACCGACTACGGCGTGCTGGAGTCCGACGGCGCCGCCATTTCGGTGAACAAGCCCGACGGCCCCGGGCGGATCGATCACGTCATCAGGTTGCACGAGGGGTGGGTGGACCCGCCGCCGCCGGGTCCGGACGACCACACCTCGACCACCAGCGTCGACCCCACGCACACCGGGGGCCCCGACCAGCCCGGCGGCACCGACCGCCCCGGTGGCACGGATCGCCCCGGTGGCACCGATCGCCCGGGCGGCACGGATCGGCCCGGCGGCACCGACCGTCCCGGTGGGACCGACCGACCCGGCGACGACACCCACACCACCGGTACCGGCCGCCCGACCACGACGACGACCCGCCCCGGGCAGACGGGCACGGACCGCCCCGGCCGGACGCCGGTCGGCACCGACGGCATCGAGTTCTACCCGACCGGCACCGGCGGTGGCGGCGGCCAGAACTACTCCAACACCTTCGGCAACGACCCCAACTCGAGCACCGGCGGACGCGGGCCGACCAGCGGCAACGCCGGCAGCCGGCTGCTGGATTCCAACGGCCGCCCGATCAGCGGAACCGGAAGCGGCAGCGAATCCGGAAGCGGCTCCGGCCGTGGCGGCGGAAGCGGCGCCGCGGGGGAGCGGGGCCTTGGCAGCGGCCGGGGTTCCGGCATGGGCAGCCTCGGCAACGCCGCCGCCGCGGAGGCCGCCGCCGCGCGGTCGGCGGCCGGCCGGTCCGGGCAGATGGGACCGATGGGGGCCGGGGGCCGCCGGGGCGAGGGTGAGGAAGATGATGAGCACCAGCGGCCGGACTTCCTGATCGAGGCGGACCCGGACGCCATCTTCGGTACCGACCAGCGGACCAGTCCGCCGGTCATCGGCGAGTAGAGCGAGCGAGTAGGCGGGTGGACGTGGCAACAGGCCGGGTGGACGTTCCGGTCGAGGCACTGGCCGCACTGGCCGAGCGCGAGCAGGTCGGTCAGCTGCACATCACCCTGCGCCCGGAGCCGCTGTGGCTCTCGGACGAGGAGCGCGACGAGGCCGGCAAGCGGGTCGACGCGGCGCTGGCCGAAGCCGGGCTGATCGACGCGCGCGGCCGGGCCACCGTCGACTTCCTCGACTGGCTCCCGCTGCTGGTGAACCCGGCGCGGGAGTGCTACGGCTGGGTCGGTGTCGAGGGCCGGACCTACGGTGTGCTCGCCGCCGCCAAGGGCCTGCAGGCGATCCTGGCGGTCTCCGACGGGACGCAGGTCGGCGTCCAGGAGATCGACCGGAACCGGCTCGCCGAGTCGCTCGTCGAGCAGCTGCCGCCGATGGGGGCGGGCGGCGGGCACCCGCGCACCGTCCGGGTGGCCGACCTGACCGAGGCGGCGCGCCGCGGTCAGGACGCCTACCCGCTCGCCCCGGCGATCGCCGACGTCATCAGCCTCGTGCAGCGCCCGGTCTCGGGCAGCGGCGAGCTCTACGTCGGCCGCCGGGACGAGGTCGGGCGCCACACCTGCCTGCGGCAGCCGCTGCACTACGCCGATACGGACTGGGGCCGCTACCTCAGCTACACCTCCGGCACGGGCGACGACGCCGTCATCCACATCGGCCCGGCGGGCCCGCGCGACCTGGCCGACACGCTCATGGAACTGGCCGTCGACCTCGTCTGAGCGGCGCCCCGGTGAAAAATCAGCCGCACCGGATGTCCTCCGGCGGTAACGTGACAGCGCTGTTGTATTCCGGTGGAAGGACGCGCTGATGGCTGGGCTGTACCCCGAGATCGAACCGTACGAACACGGCTTGCTCGACGTCGGCGACGGGCACGAGGTCTACTGGGAGACCTGCGGGAACCCGGACGGCAAGCCGGCGCTCGTCGTGCACGGCGGGCCCGGGACCGGGTGCTCGGTGAACCTCCGGCGGTACTTCGACCCGGCGAAGTACCGGGTCGTGCTCGTCGACCAGCGCGGCTGCGGCCGCAGCACCCCGCACGCCGGTGCCCCGGTCGCCGACCTCTCCGCCAACACCACCGATCACCTGGTCGCCGACTTCGAGCTGCTCCGCACCCGGCTCGGCATCGAGAAGTGGTTGCTGTTCGGCGGTTCCTGGGGCTGCGTGCTCAGCCTGACCTACGCGCTGCGCCACCCCGATCGCGTCAGCGAACTCGTCCTGATGGGCCTCGCGACTGACCGGTTCATCGAGATCGAGATGCTCATCCGCGGGCTCGGGGCGTACTTCCCGGAGGCCTTCGAGAAGTTCCGGCAGGGCGTGCCGGAGAGCGAGCGGGACGGCGACCTGTCCGCCGCCTACCACCGGCTGCTGATGGATCCCGATCCGGCGGTCCACCGCAAGGCGGCCGACGACTGGTGCGCCTGGGAGGACGCGATGCTCCCGGGCGTGCCCCCGCACAAGAGCTTCGAGGACCCGGCGTACCGGCTTTGCTTCGCGCGGCTCGTGACGCACTACTTCAGTAACCGGGCGTTCCTGCCCGACGGCGAAATCCTGCGTGACCTGGGCAAGCTCGCGGGCGTCCCGGCCGTGCTCGCCCAGGGCGTGCTCGACACGAGCAACATCGTCGGCACGCCGTGGCTGCTGCACCACGGCTGGCCGGGCAGCGAGCTGGTGATGCTGGACGACATCGGGCACTCCACGCAGGACGCCCCGATGCAGGACGTGCTCGTCGGCGCGACCGACCGCTTCGCCCGCTGACCGCACCCCGGACGCCTCTGAAGGCCACCATCAGAGCACTGGATGCCCTGGTGGTGGCCTTCAGAGGCTTGACCGCTCAGGGGATGAGCAGCGCCGGCTCACCTTCCGGCGCGAGCGCCGCCTCGGCGCGCCGGGCCCGGGTGGTCTCGGCGAGCCGCAGCCCGGTGACGCGCAGCGGCAGCCGGTCCATGTTCCACTCGGTCAGCAGCAGCGCGACCTTGGCCTGCATCTCGGTGCGCAGCCGCAGGAACGAGTCGGCCGGGTCCGCGCCGACCTCGCCCAGCAGCAGCCACCACGCCCACGCCGCCGCACCCGCGTTGGCGACGAAGTCCGGCACCACCGCGACCCCGCGGGCGGAGAGCGCGGCCTCCGCTTCGGGCGTCGTCGCGGCGTTGGCGGCCTCGACGACCACCGCGGCCTTGACCAGGTTCTCGTTGTCCGGCCGCAGCGCGTAGGAGATGGCGGCCGGCACGAAGATGTCGGCGTCGATCCCGACGACCGTCTCGCGCGGCAGCGAGCGGACCCCGGCGGGCAGCCGCGACCGGTCCACCTCGCCGAAGCGGTCACGCAGTTCCAGCAGCGCCGGGACGTCGAGGCCGACGGGGTCGTACAGCGTGCCCGCGGCGTCGGCGACGGCGACCACCTTCATCCCCGCCTCGTGCAGGTACCAGGCCGCGCCGCCGCCCATGGTGCCGATGCCCTGGATCGCCACGGTCGTCTCGCGCACGTCCCAGTCCCACGCCGCCGCGACCCCGAGGCATGCCTGCGCCACGCCGTAGCCGCCGACGACGTCGCCGAGCAGCAGCCCGCCCGGCACCGGTGCGTTGAGGCCCGCCTGCACCCGGCGCAGGGTGCGCGCCGGATCGGCCGAACGGGCGATCGCCGCGTGGTACGACTGCTCGAGCCCGAGCTCCGCGAACACCTCGTCGATCAGGTGCTGCGGCACGCCGAGGTCTTCGGCGGTCACCCAGTGCGCGTCGAGCCACGGCCGCAGGAACGCGCAGAACCGCTTCAGCACGCCGAACGCCCGCGGGTCCTTCGGGTCGAAGTCGATGCCGCCCTTCGCCCCGCCGACCGGCAGGTTGAAGGTCGCGGTCTTGTTGGCCATGCCCCGGGCGAGGTCCTCGACCTCGCTCATCGTGCAGCCCGCCCGCATCCGGGTGCCGCCGGTGGCGACGCCGGAGACCAGGCTGTGCACGACCAGGTAGCCGTTCGCGCCGGTGATGGGATCGGTCCACGTCAGTCGCATCAGCGGCTCGGCGTTGCGCGGGGTCATCAGGGCCACTCACCTCCAGGGAAGTCCGGGGCGGTCCGGCGACCGCCTCGACCGAGCGTGCGCCCCGGGTGGCCCTCGCGTCCATTTACCGCTGCTGCACGATCTCGTTTAGGTTTGCTGCATGGAGCTTTCGTTGCATCGGTTGAGGATGCTCCGCGAGCTGCACCGCCGAGGCACCGTCACCGCGGCCGCGGCGGCCCTGCACTACACCGCTTCGGCGGTGTCGCAGCAGCTCGCGCAGCTGGAGCGGGACGTGGGCGCCAAGCTGTTCGAACGGCTCGGGCGGCGCGTCCAGCTGACCGAGCTGGGCAAGCTGCTGACCGAGCACGCGGAGGAGATCCTCGGCTCGGTGGAACGCGCGACGCTCGCCCTGGAAGAGGCCCAGGAGGCCCGCACGGTCCGGCTGGTCGCCGGCGTGTGGGCGTCGGTGGCCTCCGGGTTGCTCCCGACCGCGCTGACCGCCCTCGCCGGTGAGCACCCCGGCATCGAGGTGCGCACCCGCGAGCTGGCGCCGGAGGACACCGCCGAGGCCGTCCGCGACGGCACGCTCGACCTGTCGTTCGTCATCGACTACTCCGACGCGCCGACGGCGTGGGACGCGGGGCTGGAACGCGCGGTCGTCGCCGTCGAGCGGCTGCACGCCGCCGTGCCGCGGGGCGCGGTCCCGACGGGGTCGGCCTCCCTGGACGACCTCGCCGAGCACCCGTGGATCCTGGCCAGCCCGAAGTCGCACTTCGGCCGGGCGATGCGCACGGCGTGCCGGCGGCACGGCTTCTCCCCGAAGATCAACCACGAGGTCGAAGAGCAGTCCACGGCGATGGCGATGGTGGGGGCGGGGCTCGGCGTCACCCTGGTTTCGGACCTGGGCCTGCGGCTGCTGCGGCCGCCCGGGATCGACGTCGTCGCGCTCACCACCCCGCTGCTGCGGACCGTGTCGATCGCCTACCGGCGCACCGCGTTCCGGCGGCCGGCGTTGCACCTGGTGATCGAGGCCGTCCGGGCCTCGGCGGCCGAGCTGGGCCTGGGCACCGAGGCCGCTTTGCCCTGATCCGGGACTTCTTACGGAGTGGTGAACCCGTCCTGCTCCGCAAGATGCGCCCTGAATTTGTCGTACCCCGCGTGTAGCGTCCGAAGTCAAGAAGTTCCACCACCCGGAACAAGGACGGACATGACAGAAGCGTCTACGGTGCACCACTTTCCCGAGAAGTCGGGTAGTGCGTCCAACCGCACCGCGAGGGTCCTGGCGGACCGCGCGGCCGGGGAAGCGTACGTGGCATCGGTGTGCTTCAAGCACGGGCCACCGCGCCTGATCGGCGTGGAGCTGGAGTTCACCGTGCACCACGCCGACGACCCGGCCAGATCCCTCGATCCCGACCTCCTCGCCACGGCGCTGGGCCCGCACACCCCGCGGACCCTCCGCCCCGACAGTCCCGCTTCGCCGCTCCCGGCAGGCTCGCCAGTGAGCCTCGAGCCCGGGTGCCAGGTCGAAATCTCCGCTCTTCCCCAGGCCTCCCTGCGCGACCTCGACGCAGTGGTCACGGCCGACCTCCACCACCTGCGTGACCGCCTCGCCCGGCACGGCCTCGTGCTGGGCGAAACGGGTATCGACGCCCACCGGCCGCCCCGCCGCCTCCTCCGCACGCCGCGCTACGCGGCGATGGAGAGCCGGTTCGCGCCGATCGGGCCCGGTGGCATCACCATGATGTGCAGCACCGCGGGCCTGCAGGTGTGCCTCGACGCCGGGGAGGCCGAGCACCACGCCGCCCGGTGGTCGGCCGCGCACGCCATGGGCCCGCCGCTGCTCGCCCTCTTCGCCAACTCCCGCGTCCACGCCGGGCGCGACACGGGCCTGGCGTCCGCCCGCTGGCTCGCGGTGCACGACACGGAGCCGGTGCGCACGCGCACGGCGGCCGTGGCGGCCGATCCGGCGGCGGAGTGGGCCAAGCGGATGATGGACACCCCGCTGATGGTCCTGCCCCGAGCGGACCGGCCGTGGGACGCGCCGGAGGGGCTGACGTTCGCCGACTGGATCGAGGGCCGGGGCGCGGCGTCCCTGCTGCCGAAACCGACGGTGGCCGACCTCGACTACCACCTCACCACGATGTTCACCCCGGTCCGCCCGCAGGGGTACCTGGAGATCCGGTACCTGGACGCGCAGCCGCCCGGCGAGTGGCTGGCGCCGGTGGCGCTGGTCGCGGCGCTGCTCGCCCGGCCGTCCACCGTGGAGCAGGTGCGTGACCTCTGCGCACCGGTCGCCGGCCGCTGGACCACGGCGGCGCGGCGCGGCCTGGCGGACCCGGAGCTGGCGGCGGCCGCGGCGGCACTGGCCGACCTCGGCTGCGCCGAGCTGGCCGCGACCGGGCTGGCGGAGGAGTCGATCACCGAGATCAGCAAGAGCGTGCAGGGGCGCGCGTACCGATCGAGGAGCGAAGCATGAGCACGGAAGCACTGGGTGACCTGAGCGCGCAGGACCTGCGTGCCCGGGCCGCCGAAGCACTGACCAGGGCGCGGGCGCGCAGCGTGGCGCTGACCGACGCCGTGGACGACGAAGACCTGGTCCGCCAGCACTCGAAGCTGATGTCGCCGCTCGTCTGGGACTTGGCGCACATCGGCGTCCAGGAGGAGCTGTGGCTGGTCCGCGACGTCGGCGGCCGGGAGCCGCTGCGGCCGGACATCGACGACATCTACGACGCCTTCCAGCACGCCCGCGCCGACCGGCCGGAGCTGCCGCTGCTGGGCCCGGCCGAGGCGCGCGCCTACGTCAAGCAGGTCCGCGAAAAGGCGTTCGACGTGCTGGAGCGCGTCCCGCTCCAGGGCAGCAGGCTGACCGAGCAGGCGTTCGCGTTCGGCATGATCACCCAGCACGAGCAGCAGCACGACGAGACCATGCTGGCCACCCACCAGCTGCGCAAGGGCGACCCGGTGCTGCACGCGCCGGAGCCGCCGCCCGCCCGAGCGGGCGCCCTCCCGGCGGAGGTCCTCGTGCCGGGCGGCGCGTTCACGATGGGCACCTCGGCCGAGCCGTGGGCGCTGGACAACGAGCGCCCGGCGCACGAGCTCGCGGTCGAGGCGTTCTGGCTGGACACGACCCCGGTGACGTGCGGGGCCTACGCCGAGTTCCTCGACGCCGGCGGATACGCCGACGAGCGGTGGTGGAGCCCGGCGGGCTGGGCCTACCGCACCGAAAGCGGCATCACCGCGCCGCGCTTCTGGAAGCGGGAGCAGGACGGCTGGTGGCGGACCCGGTTCGGGGTCTACGAGCGCATCACGGCCGGCGAGCCGGTCGTGCACGTCTCCTACTACGAAGCCGAGGCGTACGCGGCCTGGGCCGGACGGCGGCTGCCGACCGAGACCGAGTGGGAGAAGGCCGCCCGCTTCGACCCGGCGACCGGCCGCTCGCGGCGGTTCCCGTGGGGCGACGAGGAACCGTCCGCCGAGCACGCCAACCTCGGCCAGCGGCACCTGCGCCCGGCTCCTGCGGGGGCGTACCCCGCCGGCGCGTCGCCGACCGGCGTGCACCAGCTGATCGGCGACGTGTGGGAGTGGACGAGCACGGACTTCCACGGCTACCCGGGCTTCGCGCCGTTCCCGTACCGGGAGTACTCGGAGGTCTTCTTCGGCCCGGAGTACAAGGTGCTGCGCGGCGGCTCCTTCGGCACCGACTCGGCGGCCATCCGGGGCACGTTCCGCAACTGGGACTACCCGATCCGGCGGCAGATCTTCGCCGGCTTCCGCACCGCCCGCGACGCGGCACCCGGCGAGGTGGGCTAGGCGCATGTGCCGCCACATCGGATACCTCGGCGAGCCGGTTTCGCCCGCCGAGGCGGTTTTCCGCGCGCCGCACGCGCTGCTGGTGCAGTCCTACGCACCGGCGGACATGCGCGGCGGCGGCTCGGTCAACGCCGACGGGTTCGGGCTGGGCTGGTACCCCGGCCCGGGCTCCGGGCCGCTCAGGCACCGGCGGTCCACTCCACTGTGGACGGACGAGACGCTGCCGCCGCTGGCCGCGTCGGTGACCTCGGGAGCGTTCGTCGCCGCGGTCCGCAACGGCACCACCGGCATGCCGGTGACCGAAGCGGCCGCGGCGCCGTTCACCGCGGGGCGCTGGCTGTTCAGCCACAACGGCGTCGTCCGCGGCTGGCCCGATTCGCTGGCCGAACCGGCCAAGACCCTGCCCGTCACCGCACTGCTGACCCTGGAGGCACCGACGGACTCGGCGGTGCTCTGGGCTCTGCTGCGGGCCCGGCTGGCGGCCGGCGAGGACCCGTTGACGGCGGTGGCGGGGCTGACGGCCGCCGTCGAAGCGGCCGCGCCCGGCTCCCGGCTCAACTTCCTGCTCACCGACGGCGCAACGCTGATCGGCACCGCCTGGACGCACGCGCTGTCCCTGCTGGAGACCCCGGCGGGCGTGCTGCTGGCGTCGGAACCCCTCGACGGCGACCCGCGCTGGCGGCCCGTCCCCGACCACCACGCCGTGCGCGCCACCGCGGCCGGCGTCGACGTGCTTCCCCTGACCCTGGAAGGCATCCGCTCATGACCGAAGTCGATCTCGACCACCACCGCTCCGGCGACGCCGTCACCGCGGAACTGCGCGCGGACGTCGTCGCCGGGCTCACCGCGGAGCGGAAGTGGCTGCCGCCCAAGTGGTTCTACGACGCCGAGGGCAGTGAGCTCTTCGAAAAGATCACCCAGCTGCCGGAGTACTACCCGACCCGCAGCGAGCGCGAGGTGCTGGCCGCGCACGCCGGCGACGTCGCGGAGCTGACCGGCGCGCACACGCTCGTCGAGCTCGGGTCCGGGTCGAGCGAGAAGACCCGGCTGCTGCTCGACGCGCTCACCGGGCACGGGACGCTGGAGGCGTTCGTGCCGCTGGACGTGTCCGAGTCCGCGCTCGCCGAGGCCGCCGAGGCGATCTCGAAGGACTACCCGGGACTCACCGTGCGCGGGGTCGTCGGCGACTTCACCCAGCACCTCGACCTGCTGCCCGGCGGCCGGCCCCGGGTGGTGGCCTTCCTCGGCGGCACGATCGGCAACTTCCTGCCCGCCGAGCGCGCGGCCTTCCTGCGTTCCGTGCGGGAAGTGCTCGGCGAGGGGGAGTGGCTGCTGCTCGGCACCGACCTGGTGAAGGACCCCCGCATCCTCGAACGCGCCTACGACGACGCCGCCGGAGTCACGGGCGAGTTCGACAAGAACGTGCTGCGGGTGATCAACACCCGGCTCGGCGCGGACTTCGACGTCGACGAGTTCGAGCACGTCTCGCACTGGGACGCGGAGAACGAGTGGATCGAGATGCGCCTGCGGGCCCGCCGGGCGCTGACCGTCGAGATCCCGGGAGCGGACCTCACGGTGGCGTTCGCCGAAGGTGAGCACATCCGCACGGAGATTTCGGCGAAGTTCCGCCCGGGCGGCGTCGAAGCGGAGCTGGCCGCGGCCGGGTTCGCGCTCGAGCGCTGGTGGACCGACTCCCAGCAGCGGTTCGGGGTGAGCCTGGCAAGATCTGTGCGTGGCTAATCCTCTCCGGGCGCTCGCCCGGGCCGTCGGCACCAAGCCGTGGCTGATGCGCACGGCCGGGTTCGTCGTGTGGGCGGACAAGAAACTGCACCGCGCGTTCGGCGGCCGGGTGAGCCTCGTGGCGCTCGCCGGGCTGCCGTCGCTCCGCCTCACGACGACCGGCCGCAAGAGCGGGCTGCCGCGGAGCACGAACCTGCTCTACTTCCCGCACGGCGACGACCTGGTGCTGACAGCGTCCAACTGGGGGCGCCCGAACGACCCGGCGTGGGCGTTGAACCTCCGCGCGAACCCGAAGGCGGAGGTCGCGCTCAAGGGGCGGCCGGCCGAGGTGGTGGCGCGCGAGCTGCACGGCGAGGAGTACGACGCCATGTGGCAGGAGCTGCTCCGGTTCTGGCCGGGGTATCGGATGGAGCAGCGCGAGGCGGGCCGGCGGTTACCGGTTTTCGTACTCAAACCGTTTGCCCGATAGGTTCCCACCATCCTTTTGGCCGGTGCCGGGATTCACCGGTTTGTGCCAGTGTCTCCCGGGTAACGCGCCGTGACGTCTCGACCGCGCGGCGAAGTGACCCAGGGAGGAGACGTCTTGCCGAGATCCACACAGGGCCGGGTGCGGTCGTTCGCACTGGTCGGGGCACTCGTGGCCGGCTTGGGACTGGCCGGGACGGCCGGAACCGCCGCGGCGGCCGAAGACGCGGTGGCCAAGCCGGCTGTCGTGGGCGCGACCGCCGCCGTCAACTGGGGCACCTGCTCGAGCGACACTCTCGCCGGCGTGCCCGCGGACCAGGTCAAGTTCTACAGCTGCGCCCGCTACCGGGTGCCGATCGACCACGACAACGCGTCGCTGGGCACCATCGACATCGCCCTGCTCAAGCGCGCCGCCCGCACGCCGGGCACGCGCGTCGGCTCGCTGTTCCTCAACCCCGGCGGTCCCGGCGGCTCGGGCCTGCGGATGCCGATCAGCGGCCAGTACTACTTCCAGCCGCAGGTGCTCGACCGGTTCGACCTCGTCGGGTTCGACCCGCGCGGCGTCGGCCAGAGCAACCCGCTGCGCTGCTTCACCACCCAGGAGGACGCCGACGAGGTCTTCGGCGCCCAGATCCCGGTGCCGCTGAGCCGCGCCGAGATCTCCGGCACTCTCGCCAGCTACCGCGACTACGGCAAGTTCTGCAAGAACAACGCGGGTTCGCTGCTGAACCACATGTCCACCAAGGACGTCGTGCGTGACCTCGACACGCTGCGCGCGGCGGTCGGGGATCAGAAGCTCACCTTCGTCGGCTTCTCGTACGGGACGCTCATCGGCTCGACCTACGCGTCGATGTTCCCGAAGCAGTCCCGCGCGATCGTGATCGACGGCAACGTCGACCCGGCGCTGCGCACCAGTGACGGCGTGCAGTACGACCGGGAACGCGCGCAGGGCTTCGAGATCGCGCTCGACGGGTTCCTGAAGCGCTGCGACCAGGCCGCCGCCAAGTGCGCGTTCAGCGACGGCACCCCGCGGGCGAAGTTCGACGAACTGCGCGAGTACCTCCGCAAGCAGCCGATCACCATCCCCGGCGGCGGCTCCGTGGACATCAACTCGTTCACCGGCGGGGTCTCGAGCGTCCTGTATTCGCCGTCGGCGTTCCCCGGCCTGGCCGAGGACCTGCAGGCGCTCTACAACGCCATCCACCCGGCGGGCGCGCAGGCACAGGCGCTGCAGGCCAAGCCGCTGAAGGCGCTCCTCCCGGGCAAGCAGGGCCTGGCCGACCAGAACCCGGACAGCCCCTACACCAGTGACGACTCGTACTTCGCCGTCAACTGCTCCGACAAGCCGTTCAAGATCAAGCAGGAGCAGGTGCCGGACATCGCCGCGAAGTGGGAGCGCGAGTCGCGGACCTTCGGCCGCTACCAGGCGTTCGCCGACACGGCGGGCTGCCCGGTGTGGCCGGCGAAGAAGCCGGACGTCTACCGCGGTCCGTGGCGCGCCAAGACCGACGTCCCGGTGGTCGTGGTCGGCAACTACTACGACCCGGCGACGCAGTACAAGTTCGCCCAGCGGATGGCGGCCGAGCTGGGCAACGCCCGGCTGCTGTCGGTCGACGCGTTCGGCCACTGCATCCTCGGCGACGCCCTGGGCGTCGACAAGGCCGTGGCGGACTACCTGACCGATCTCAAGGTGCCGGCGAACGGGCAGGTGTTCCAGCCGAACGTCCAGCCGTTCGAAACCGCTTAGTAGCAAGGAAAACGGGCCGGGGTGACGCTGTCGCCCCGGCCCGTTCCCGTGCCCGGAGGAACCGGCCGAGCGGCGGCGGCTGATTCGCCCGCGGCAGCGGGGCGCCAGCCTGGTCGTCGGCGTGGGCGATCAGGATCGCCATCTCGTTCAGTCCCGCCGGGAGCACGTGCGCGAAGAAGCCGACGCGATACGGCTCTTGGCGGCCGCGAACCGCAGCGCGGTCCTCAGTCAGCCGAGCGGTGGATGTCGGCGGTGATCGTGGTGACCTGCTCGAGCGTCCCGAAAGCCTCGTCCCGCACCTGCGCCGGCACTGGGCGTAGTGATCATCACAGCCCGGGCCGCGCGGCGGGCGCTACAGTGGTGCGGTTGATCAACCACGAGCAACGGAAGCGAGGTGAGCGGCACATGCCAGCGGACAGTCGTCGGACGATCGGGCGTGCGCTCACCGGAGGCTTCCGGCTGGGCTGACTCGTCCGGTCTCCTCCTGTCCGGCAGTGCGCGCACGCCGGAAAAGAGCCGGATCATGACCCTCTTCGAAATGCTGCTGCGCGTCGGCGCCGGGGTCGGCCTGGGTGCCGTCATCGGGTTCGAGCGCCAGTTCCGCGCCCGGATGGCCGGGCTGCGCACCAACGCCCTCGTCGCGGTCGGCGCGACGCTGTTCGTGCTTCTGTCCGCCCACGGGTTCGGCGGGCTGAGCACGAGCGCCGACGCCGACCCGACGCGGGTGGCCGCCCAGATCGTTTCGGGCATCGGGTTCCTCGGGGCCGGTGTCATCCTGCGCGACGGCCTCAACGTCCGCGGCCTCAACACGGCGGCGACGCTCTGGTGCTCCGCGGCCGTGGGATCCCTTGCGGGGGCCGGGTTGTACGTCGTCGCGGCGGCCGGGACCGCCGTCGTGGTCGGGGTGAACGTGGTGCTGCGGCCACTCGGCCGCGTGGTCGACCGCCGGCCGGACTCGGGCGGCGAAACCCCGGCCCGCTACGAGTTCCAGGCGGTGACCCGCGACGACTCCGAGGCACACGTGCGGGCCCTGCTCGTGCAGGCGCTGGCCCGCACGGACTTCCGGCTGCTCTCGGTGCTGAGCACCGACCGGCCCGAGGACCGCACGGTCGAGGTCCGCGCCGAGCTGGCCGCCGACCAGCGCGACGACGCCCAGATGGAGTCGGCGGTGTCCCGGCTGTCGCTGGAGCCCGCGGTGTCCAGCGTCCGCTGGGAAGCCGTGCCGGGTTAGCAGGTGTGGAGGAATTCCCGGAGCAGCCGGTCGAACCGGGCGGGCTGCTCGAGGCTCACCATGTGCGCGGCGCCGGGCATCCGGGCCCGGCGCACGTGCGGCGCCTTGTGGTCGACCAGGTCGGCGACCGCGAAGATGTCCGTCGAGTCGAGGTCGCCGGTCACCACCAGCGCCCGGTCGCGGATCTCCGTGACCCGGCGGATCGCGCCCAGCTCGACCCCGAGGTCCGGTGCCCCGTGGCCCTTCACGTAGTTCTCGACGACCATGTCCCGGCAGAACTTCCGGACCGCGGGGTCGACGTCGGCCGGCTGCCGGTGCGGGCCGTCGACCCACATCCGCAGCAGGCACTCCAGCACCCGCGCGCCGTCGCCGGCGTGGGCCGCCGCGTCCATTTCCGCCTGCAGCGCCACGATGTACGGGTCGCGGAACTCCATCCCGCTGATCCCCGCCGAGCTGAGGAACAGCCCGGCGGCGCGGCCGGGGTGGGCGATCGCGAAGTCCAGGAACACGCGGCTGCCGAACGAGCAGCCGACCAGCACCGGGTGTTCGAGCCCCAGCGCGTCGAGCAGCTTCTTCAGGTCCTCGTGGTGGGAGTACCGGCCCGGCTGCGTCGGCGGGTTCGAGGAGTCGCCGCTGCCGCGCGCGTCGTAGCGGACCACGCGGTGGTCGCGCGCGAAGCGGGTGAACTGCTCGTTCCACATCGCGCGGTTCATGCCGCCCGCGTGCAGGAACACGAGGGGCCGGCCGCGGCCGCGTTCTTCGTAGGCCAGAAAGCCTTCGTCGCCGAGGTCGACCCGGCCGATGTGATCCCCCATGGCTTTCACGGTAGCGAAAAGGAGGGCCTCCCCGCCGGTACGACGGGGAGGCCCTCCGAAAGCAGTAACCCTTACGCCTGCGTCATCTTCCGCAGCACGTACTGCAGGATGCCGCCGTTGCGGTAGTAGTCCGCCTCACCCGGGGTGTCGATGCGGACGTCCGCCTCGAACTCCACCTTGGTGCCGTCCGCCTTGGTCGCGGTGACGTGCACCGTGCGCGGGGTCTCGCCGTCGTTCAGCTTCGTGATGCCCGAGATGTCGAACGTTTCGGTGCCGTCGAGGCCGAGCGACGAGGCCGACTCGCCCGCCGGGAACTGCAGCGGGATGACGCCCATGCCGATCAGGTTGGACCGGTGGATGCGCTCGAACGACTCGGTGATCACCGCGCGCACGCCCAGCAGCGAGGTGCCCTTGGCCGCCCAGTCGCGCGACGAACCCGAGCCGTACTCCTTGCCGCCCAGCACGACCAGCGGGGTGCCCTGGGCCGCGTAGTTCTGCGCCGCGTCGTAGATGAACGCCTGCGGCGCGCCCTCCTGCGTGAAGTCGCGCGTGTAACCGCCCTGCACGTCGTCCAGGAGCTGGTTGCGCAGCCGGATGTTCGCGAACGTGCCGCGGATCATCACCTCGTGGTTGCCGCGCCGCGAGCCGTAGGAGTTGAAGTCCTTCTTCTCCACGCCGTGCTCGGTGAGGTACTGCGCGGCCGGGGTGCCCGGCTTGATCGCGCCGGCGGGGGAGATGTGGTCGGTGGTGACCGAGTCGCCCAGCTTCGCCAGCACCCGCGCGCCGGTGATGTCGGTGACCGCAGCCGGCTCCGGGGTCATGCCCTCGAAGTACGGGGGCTTCCGGACGTAGGTGGACTCGGCGTCCCACTCGAAGGTCTTGCCCTCCGGGGTGGGCAGCGCCTTCCAGCGCTCGCCGCCGTCGAAGACGTCCGCGTAGTCCTTGGTGAACATCTCCTGCGTGATCGCGTAGTCGATGGTCTCCTGGATCTCCTGCGCGGTCGGCCAGATGTCCTTCAGGAAGACGTCGTTGCCGTCACCGTCCTGGCCCAGCGGCTGGTTCGCGAAGTCGAAGTCCATCGTGCCGGCCAGCGCGTAGGCGATGACCAGCGGCGGCGACGCGAGGTAGTTCATCTTCACGTCGGGGTTGATCCGGCCTTCGAAGTTCCGGTTGCCCGAAAGCACCGAGACCGCGGTGAGGTCGTTCTCCTGGATCGCCGCGGAGATCTCGTCGGAGAGCGGGCCCGAGTTGCCGATGCAGGTGGTGCAGCCGTAGCCGACCAGGTGGTAGCCCAGCTTCTCCAGGTACGGCCACAGGTTGGCCTTGGTGTAGTAGTCGGTGACGACCTGCGAGCCCGGCGCCATCGACGTCTTCACCCACGGCTTGACCGCGAGGCCCTTGTCCACGGCGTTGCGCGCGAGCAGCGCGGCGCCGAGCATGACCGACGGGTTCGAGGTGTTCGTGCACGAGGTGATCGAGGCGATCACCACGGCGCCGTGGTCCAGCACGAACTCGCCGCGGTCGGACGTGCTGACCTTGACCGGCTTGCTCGGCCGGCCCGACGCGCCGTTCGCGGCGGAGCTGGTGACCGGCGGGGCGTCGTCCTCGGCGAACGACAGCGACGGGGCGTCACTGGCCGGGAACGACTCCTCCGAAGCCTCGTCCATCTTGGTGTGCGGCGTGGTGTCCTCGCCGTCCACGTAGTCGTGGATCGACTTGCGGAACGCCGACTTCGCGTCCGAGAGCTCGATGCGGTCCTGCGGGCGCTTCGGGCCGGCGATCGACGGGACGACCGTCGAGAGGTCCAGCTCGAGGTACTCGGAGTAGGCGGCCTCGCGCGACGGGTCGTGCCAGAGGCCCTGCTCCTTGGCGTAGGACTCGACCAGCGCGACCTGCTCGGCCGAGCGGCCGGTCAGCTTCAGGTAGCGGACGGTCTCCTCGTCGATCGGGAAGATCGCCGCGGTGGAGCCGAACTCCGGGCTCATGTTGCCGATGGTGGCGCGGTTGGCCAGCGGCACCGCGCCGACGCTCTCGCCGTAGAACTCGACGAACTTGCCGACCACGCCGTGCTGGCGCAGCATCTGGGTGATCGTGAGGACGACGTCGGTGGCGGTGACGCCGGCCGGGATCTCGCCGGTCAGCTTGAAGCCGACGACGCGCGGGATGAGCATGGAGACCGGCTGGCCCAGCATGGCGGCCTCGGCCTCGATGCCGCCGACGCCCCAGCCCAGCACGCCCAGGCCGTTGACCATGGTGGTGTGCGAGTCGGTGCCGACGCAGGAGTCGGGGTAGGCCTGCCCGTTGCGGGACATGACCGTGCGGGCGAGGTGCTCGATGTTGACCTGGTGCACGATGCCGGTGCCCGGCGGGACGACCTTGAACTCGTCGAAGGCGCCCTGGCCCCAGCGCAGGAACTGGTAGCGCTCGCGGTTGCGCTCGTACTCGATCTCGACGTTGCGCTCGAAGGCGTCGGCGCGGCCGAAGACGTCGATGATCACCGAGTGGTCGATGACCAGCTCGGCCGGGGCGAGCGGGTTGACCTTGTCCGGGTCGCCGCCGAGGTCGGTGACCGCCTCGCGCATGGTGGCGAGGTCGACGACGCAGGGCACGCCGGTGAAGTCCTGCATGATCACGCGGGCGGGCGTGAACTGGATTTCGATCGACGGGTCGGCCTTCGGGTCCCACGAGCTCAGCGCGCGGATGTGGTCGGCGGTGATGTTCGCGCCGTCCTCGGTGCGCAGCAGGTTCTCGAGCAGGATCTTGAGGCTGTACGGCAGGCGCTCGGCGCCCTCGACCTTGTTCAGGCGGAAGACCTCGTACGAGGCGTCTCCGACCTTCAGCGTGTCTTTGGCGCCGAAGCTGTCCTTGCTGGCAGGTGCGGTCACGTCTAACTCCAGTGGCATGGACTTCCGCGCCGGTGCGGCGGTCGAGTCCCGGGTCAGTTCGGTCAGTTCGGTGTCGTGCGGTCCGCACGAGGCGGACGCGAGTCTTGCGCACCCCCACCGTAGGACCGGAATGGGGATGGCACACCTCGCGGTGGCTCAAACAGTACGCGCGTCCTGTTTGGGGTTCAAGGCGACACGCGGTGTGGGCTGCGCCATCCGCGACCAGGGTCCCTCAATAAGGGGAATTGGTGCCTACGGTGTGTAAGTTTCCGGTGATGCTTGTGATAGTGGTGTGACTGCAGTGACGCGCGGTGTGCGCAGGTGAGCGGAGGTGGGCGGTCGTGGCGGGACGGCACGAGGGACGCAAGGTGCCGGGAGCTCGCCGTGGACTCACCGTGAGCACCCTGGTGCTGGTGATCTTGTTCGGCGCGGGCGGTACGGGCCTCGCCGCGCCCCCGCCGCCGCCCAACCCGAGCGACTCGGAGCTGAACAGCAGCAAGGCCCAGGCCAACGCGAAGGCCGGTGAGGTCGGCCGGCTGACCAACCAGCTGGCCCAGGCCGAGCAGAAGCTGTCCCAGCTGCAGGACGACGTCGAGCTCAAGCAGGAAGAGGCCAACAAGGCCCTGGTCGACCTGCAGTCCGCGCAGGACGCCGCCGCCCAGGCGGAGAACGACGCGAAGGCCGCCCGCACCGAAGCCGACGCCGCGGCCGCCGCCATCGAGAAGGCCCGCAACGACCTGAAGACCTTCGCCGCCGCGAGCTTCCAGCAGGGCAGCACGGTCGGCTCGCTCTCGGCGTACCTCAGCGCCGACAGCCCCAAGGACATGCTGGCCCGCGCGCAGCTGCTCGACGCGGTCGGCGGCGACCGGCTCAACGCCCTCGACCGGCTCCAGCAGGCGCAGACCGAGAAGGCGAACAAGGACTCCGCGGCCCGCAAGGCCGCCGAGATCGCCCAGCAGAAGCAGGACGCCGCCCGTCAGGCGAAGACCAGCGCGGACTCCGCGCAGTCCGCCGCGATCCGGGCCCAGGACAGCCAGGCAGCGCAGAACACCCAGCTCGAGAAGAACAAGTCCGACGTCGAGCAGCAGCTCTACGCCGCCCAGTCGAAGGTCAGCGGTCTGCAGGGGCAGCGGCAGCGCTACCAGGACTGGCTCGCCCAGAAGCAGCGCGAGGACGACGAACGCGCCCGCCAGGCCGCGCTCGGCTCCTCCGGCGGGGGTGGCCGCCCGGCGAGCAGGCCTCCGGCGGGCCCGGCCGGCTCGTCGATCGAGGCGGTCATCGCCCGGGCGCTGTCGAAGATCGGCCTGCCCTACGCCTGGGGCGGCGGCAACGCGAGCGGCCCGACCCGCGGCATCCGCGACGGCGGGGTCGCCGACCGCTACGGCGACTACAACAAGATCGGCTTCGACTGCTCCGGCCTGATGATCTACGCGTTCGCCGGGGTCAGGGGCCTGCCGCACTACAGCGGCTACCAGTACACGGCGGGGCGCCGGGTCCCGCTGTCGCAGATGCGCCGCGGCGACATGCTGTTCTGGGGCGGCGCCGGCGGTATCCACCACGTCGCGCTGTACCTCGGCGGCGGGCAGATGGTCGAAGCGCCGCAGTCCGGCCTGCGGGTCCGGGTCGCGCCGGTGCGCTACGGCGGGATCATGCCGTACGCGACGCGCCTCATCGGCTAGCCGCGCTCGGCCTTGAGCTTCCGCCAGCCGCCCGCACGATTGTTCGCGATGATCTGCCGGAACATCGCGAGGAGCGCGGGCCGGTTGATCGGCTCGCCCCGGCGGAAGGCGACGGTGCGCGCGGTCTTGTTGCCGTGGCCGGCGGTGATGATCCCCTCGGGGTCCGGGACGATGCCGCCGTCGTAGACGAAGACGTTGACGTGGTCCTTCGCCGCGAGCAGGGCGCAGACGTTGCCGTCCAGGACGAAGTACGGCTGACGGGTGCGCTTGATCGTCTCGGCCACCTCGGGATCCGCCGCGTGGACCAGCTCGCGGACCTCCCGGCAGATCGCCTGCTGCCACTCGGGCAGAGCGTCGATGTAGGCGTCGACACGTGGCTCTACGGTGTAGGTCACCCGGGGAGTATGCCCGAAATCCGCTCGACGCCGTCCCCGCGCGGCCACCAGGATCGGCCCGGTGGACGACGAACTGAACGCGCTTCGGCGCAGCCGGATGCGCTGGAACACGCCCCTGTCCGAGCCCCACGCGGAGCTGCTGCTCGACCGGATGGCCCTCGACGAGGGGCACCACCTCGTCGACCTCGGCTGCGGCTGGGGTGAGCTGCTGCTGCGGGCCGCCGCCCGGACGCCGGGCCTGCGCGCGACCGGCGTCGACACCGACGTGACCGGCCTCGAGCGCGGCCGGGCGAGGGCCGGGGACCGCGCCGTCGAGTTCGTCGAAGCCGACGCCGCCACCTGGGAAGGACGCGCCGACCGGGCCTTCTGCATCGGCGCCGCGCACATCTTCGGGTCGACCAAGGCCGCGCTCGAAGGACTCGCGCGGAAGGTGCCGTCGGGCCGGCTGCTCTACGGCGACGGCTTCTGGGCGGATTCGCCGAACCCCACGGCGCAGGAGATCTTCGGCCCGGACCTGCTGACCCTGCCGGACCTGCTCGACGCGGCCGGCGGCGCCGGCTGGCGGGTGCTCCACTTCAGCACCGCCGACCAGCTCGAATGGGACGACTTCGAGTCCACCTCGCGCGCCGGCTGGGCGGAGTGGCTGTCCGCGCACCCGGACGACCCGCGCGCCGGCGAGGTCCGGGACTGGCTCGACCGGCGGCTGCGCGAATACGTCCGCGACTACCGGGGCGTGCTGGGCTTCACCTACGTCGTGCTGGGCCGCTAGATTCCCCGGATGCGCTACGCGGGGATCGTGGTGGCCGGCGGGTCGGCCCGCAGACTGTCCGGCGTGGACAAGCCGGCCCTGTCGGTGGGCGGGAAACCGTTGCTCGCCCGGGCGATCCACGCCCTCGGCGGCGCCGAACGGGTGATCGTCGTCGGCCCGCGGCGGCCCGGGTTCGACGTCGTGTGGACCCGGGAACCGGTGCCCGGCACCGGGCCGGTGGCGGCGCTGGCCGCGGGGCTCGCGGTGGTCCCGGACGACGTCGAGGCCGTGGCGGTGCTGGCGGCCGACCTCCCGGGCGTCCGCCGGTCCACAGTGGACCGCCTGGTCGCCGCGATCGGCGACGGCGACGGCGCGGTGCTCGTCGACGCCGGCGGGGCCCGGCAGTGGCTGCTGGGCGCGTGGCGGGTCGCCGCGCTGTCGGCCGCGCTGCCGCGGCAGCCGGAAAACGCGGCGCTGCGGCGCACCCTGGCCGGCCTGCGCATCACCGACGTGCCGGCCGAACGGGGCGAAGCGGACGACATCGACACGCCCGAGGACCTCGAGCGCCACCGCTGAGGACCTGCTTCACAGATGTCACACCGGGGAAGGTGTTGGCTACTGACGGGGCAACGCGTGCGTCCGCGTGCCGGACGGACGAACGCCCGGGGGACGCAGTACGGTCGCACCGCGTGATCACCGTCGCGGGGGCGGCGCACGAACTTTCGAGGAGGCAGAGTGACCGAGCCCGGCTACGCCGAGGGCGGGAACGGGCAGCAGCCCGGGACGCCGGCCCGGGACGCCCAGTTGCTGGAGCGGACCGTGTTCGAGGTCAAGCGGATCATCGTCGGCCAGGACCGCCTGGTCGAGCGGATGCTGGTCGGCCTGCTGGCCAAGGGCCACCTGCTGCTCGAAGGCGTGCCCGGCGTGGCGAAGACCCTCGCGGTGGAGACCTTCGCCCGGGTGGTCGGCGGCTCGTTCTCCCGCGTCCAGTTCACCCCCGACCTGGTGCCCGCGGACATCCTCGGCACCCGGATCTACCGCCAGGGCGCCGAGCGCTTCGACGTCGAGCTCGGCCCGGTCGTGGCGAACTTCGTCCTCGCCGACGAGATCAACCGCGCCCCGGCGAAGGTGCAGTCGGCGATGCTCGAGGTGATGGCCGAGCGGCACGTGTCGATCGGCGGGCAGACGTTCCCGATGCCCGACCCGTTCCTCGTCCTGGCCACCCAGAACCCGATCGAGAACGAGGGCGTGTACCCGCTCCCCGAGGCGCAGCGCGACCGGTTCCTGTTCAAGATCCTCGTCGAGTACCCCTCCGCCGAGGAGGAGCGCGAGATCATCTACCGGATGGGTGTCACGCCGCCGACCCCGCACGAGGTGCTCAGCCCGGGCGAGCTGGTCCGGCTGCAGGGCGTCGCGGCGCAGGTGTTCGTGCACCACGCCCTCGTCGACTACGTGGTGCGGCTCGTGCTGACCACCCGGACGCCGAACGAGCACGGTCTCGCCGACGTCGCCGGCTGGGTGTCCTACGGTGCTTCGCCGCGCGCGAGCCTCGGCATCATCGCCGCCGCCCGGGCGCTGGCCCTGGTCCGCGGCCGTGACTACGTGCTGCCGCAGGACGTCGTCGACGTCGTGCCGGACGTGCTGCGCCACCGGCTCGTGCTGTCCTACGACGCCCTCGCCGACGGCGTGCCGATCGACCACATCATCACGCGCGTGCTGCAGACCGTGCCGTTGCCGCAGGTCTCGGCCCGGCCGCAGGGCGGGGCCGGCCAGGGCGGCCCGGTCCCGGCGGGCGCGCCGGTCAGGTAACCGGTGATGGCGAAGAACGAGAAGGGCGCCCGCCCTTCGTGGGCGCCGCCGGTGCTGCGCGGCGAACGGCTGGAGGCCGGGCTCCGGACCCTGGAGCTCGACGTCCGCCGCCGGCTGGACGGGCTGCTGCAGGGCAACCACCTCGGCCTGGTGCCGGGGCCGGGGTCCGAGCCCGGCGAGGCCCGCCCGTACCAGCCCGGTGACGACGTCCGCCGGATGGACTGGGCGGTCACCGCCCGCACCACGACCCCGCACATCCGCGAGACCGTGGCCGACCGCGAGCTGGAGACGTGGATCGTCGCCGACCTCTCGGCGAGCCTCGACTTCGGGACGGCGCTGTGCGAGAAGCGCGACCTGGTGGTCTGCGCGGTCGCGGCGGTCGCGCACCTGACCGGGGGCGGCGGCAACCGGATCGGCGGCTTGATCTCCACCGGCGCCGAGACGACCCGCATCCCGGCGCGCGGCGGCCTGGCGCACGCCCGCGGGCTGGTGCGGAGACTGGCCGAGACCCCCCGGGCGGCCGAGGGCACGCGCGGGGACTTCGCCCAGGCGCTGGAGGCGCTGCGCCGGCCGCCGCGCCGCCGCGGCCTGGCCGTGGTGATCTCCGACTTCCTGGGCGACACGACCTGGGAGCGGCCGCTGCGGGCGCTGGGCGGCCGCCACGAACTGATCGCGATCGAAATCCTCGACCCGCGCGACGTCGACCTGCCCGACGTGGGCACCGTCGTGCTGGCCGACCCGGAGACAGGGAAACAGCGCGAAGTGCATGCGTCGGCCTTGCTGCGCAAGGAGTTCGGGGCCGCGGCCCACGCCCACCGGCAGACGGTGGCGGCCGGCCTGCGGCGCGCGGGTGCGGCGCACCTGACGCTGCGGACCGACGCCGACTGGATCGCCGACATGGTGCGGTTCGTCGTGGCCCGCAAGCGCCGCTGGTCCGGCGGTGTGGCGTGAGTCTGACGGGGTTCTCCGCGCCGTGGTGGTTCCTGCTGCTGATCGCGGTCGCCGCCGTCGCCGTCGGGTATGTGCTCGCCCAGCGTGCGCGGCGGAAGCGGACCATGCGGTTCGCGAACCTGGCGCTGCTGGACAAGGTCGCGCCGAAGAGCCAGGGCCGGGTGCGGCACCTGCCGGCGGTGCTGATCGTGCTGTCGCTGCTGCTGCTCACCGTGGGGCTGGCCGGGCCGACCGCCGAGCAGAAGGTGCCGCGCAACCGGGCGACCGTGATGCTGGTGATCGACGTGTCGCTGTCGATGGAGGCCACCGACGTCCTGCCGACGCGGCTGAAGGCGGCGCAGGACGCGGCGACGCAGTTCGCCCAGAACATGACCCCGGGGATCAACCTCGGCCTGATCTCGTTCGCGGGCACGGCGACCGTCCTGGTCAACCCGACGACCGACCGCAACGGCGTGATCAAGGCGATCGAGAACCTCAAGCTGGCCCAGTCGACGGCGACCGGTGAGGGCATCTTCGCGGCCCTGCAGTCGGTGGAGAGCTTTTCGAGTGTGGTGGGCGGAGCCGACGGGCCACCGCCGGCGCGGATAGTGCTGATGTCCGACGGCAAGCAGACGGTGCCCGAGGATCTGTACGCGGCCCGCGGCGGCTACACGGCGGCCCAGGCGGCGAAGCAGGCCGGCGTGCCGATCTCGTCGATCTCGTTCGGCACGACGCACGGCTCGGTCGACATCGACGGCAAGGCCCAGCCGGTCAGCGTGGACGACGAGTCCCTGCGCGAGATCGCCCGCCTGTCCGGCGGCGACTTCTACAAGGCGGCCAGCGCCGAAGAGCTGAAGAAGGTGTACGGAGACCTCGGCGAGCAGATCGGCTACGAGCTGAAGGACGCCGACGCGAGCAAGCCGTGGGTGGTGGTGGGGACACTGGTCCTCATGCTGGGCGCGGCGGCGAGTTTGTTCTTCGGGCAGCGGCTTCCGTGACTCAGGCTCGGCGGACGCCGTACAGGCTTCCGCCGAGCAGGGTCACGCCGGAAAGCACGCCGCTCACGAACGGGACCCACTGCGCTGCGCTCCCGAGCAGAGCCAGGCCGACGACGCCGAGCACGGTCAGGACCACCCCGAGGGCTTCCGCTTCGTGAAAGACTGGGCGGGCGTGGTCGTCGGGGACCCGACTTGGCCGCCGCGGCTGTCCCATTCCTGCGTGCTCGGAACGGTTGCCCAACTCGCTGGTCTTGATTCTGCCGCTGATGTGGCGCGGAGACGGCAGCACCCGATTCAGTTGCGGCGGACGCCGTACAGGCTTCCGCCGAGCAGCGCCACGCCGGAAAGCACGCCGCTCACGAACGGGACCCACTGCGCCGCGCTCCCGAGCAGGGCCAGGCCGACGACGCCGAGTACGGTCAGGACCACCCCGACCACCAGGATCGACTGCGTCTTCCACGCCGACGCCAGCGCTACGAAGTGAAGCCCGACGATGGTCGCGATCCACGCGACGTTCGCCTGCACCGGCGCGTCCAGCAGGGTCAGCACGAAGAACCCGGCGACGAGCAGCACCACTTCGCCGATGACGATCACGCGGTAGCTCGGCCCGAACATCGGCCGGCCTTCGAGCGTCGGGCGGCCGCCTGCCCGCACCCCGAGGACCACCACCGCCGCGAGGGCGGCCACGGCGAGGACGCGCAGCACCCAGGCGATCGCCGCGGGGAGCGGCGGCCCGGAGTTGACGAGGACGAACACGGTGCCGAACGCGGCGCCGATGAGCGCCCCCAGGAACTGCTGTCGCATGCGGCGAACCTACCGGACGGTGATCACCCGCCCGCCAAGCCTCTGAAGGCCACCATGAGGGCATCCAGTGCCCTCATGGTGGCCTTCAGAGACCTTCGGGGGTCGCGAAGCCGTTCTGCCGCCAGGCCTCGTAGACCGTGATCGCCGCGGTGTTGGCCAGGTTGAGCGACCGGCTGGTCGGCAGCATCGGCAGCCGCACGCGGTCGGTCACCTCCGGCGCCTCCTGCACCGAAGCGGGCAGGCCGGCGGACTCCGGCCCGAACAGCAGCACGTCTCCGGGCGCGTACGCGACGTCCGTGTACAGCCGGGTCGCCGACGCGCTGAACGCGTAGACCTTCGCCGGCAGCAACGCTTCCCAGGCTTCCGCCAGCGAAGCGTGCACCCGCACCCGCGCCAGGTCGTGGTAGTCGAGCCCGGCGCGGCGCAGCTGCTTGTCCTCCAGCGTGAACCCCAGCGGCTCGACCAGGTGCAGCTCGCACCCGGTGTTCGCCGCCAGCCGGATCGCGTTGCCCGTGTTCGGCGGGATTTCGGGCTGGTAGAAGAGAATGCGGAACACGGCTCAGTCCCCGAGCGCGGCCGCGTACACCTTGCGGACCGCCTCCGGCGGCGCCGCCGGTCGCACGGTGGCCGGGTCGACGAACACGTACCGGACGTTCGCCGCGAGCACCAGCGTCTCGGCGCGGTGGATTTCGAAGTCGAAGATCAGCGACGTCGTGCCGAGGTGGGTCAGGTACTGCGAGACGACCAGTTCCTCGTCGTACCGGGCCGGCGCGCGGAACTTCAGGTTCGCCTCCGCCACCACGACGTCCGTGCCGTGGGCCAGGAACTCGTCGTGGGAACCGAACAGCGCCTTCTCCGCCTCGAAGGCGCACATGTCCACATAGGCCAGGTAATGGGCGTTGAAGACGATGCCCTGGCCGTCGCATTCGTGGTAGCGGACGCGCAGCGGCAGCTCGGCGATCGGCCGGCGGGGTTCGGTCACCGGCCCAATCTAGCGCTCAGCCGTGCAGGGCCCGGTACGCGGCCGCCGCGCCCGGCTGCAGCGGCACCGGCTGCGTGCCGATCAGCGTCCGCACGTCGAGGAACTGCGTGCCGACCGCCTCGGCGGGCACGAGATCGGTCGCCCGCCCGACGAGCAGCCGCACGACCGCCGCGGCGACGTCGCCGGGCAGGGCGGGGGAGCAGACGAGCAGGTTCGCGACGCCGATGGTGCCCAGCGCGCTGACCCCGCGGTAGGCGCCGTCGGGCACCTGGACCTGGTCGTACACCGGGCCGTACGCGGCGCGCAGCGCGGGGACCACCGAATCCAAGGGCAGCAGCGCGATGGGTGTCGTGCGGGTGAGATCCGCGAGCTTCGGTGTCGGCACCCCGCCGGACCACAGCATCGCGTCGATCCGCCGGCCCGCCAGTGCCTGGACGGCGTCGTCGAACAGCAGGTGCCGGGCGTCGACCGCGACCCCGGCCTTGGCGAACAGCCGCTCGCCGAGCTGGGCCGCGCCGGATCCGCCCGCGCCCAGCGACACCGGGCGCCCCGCGAGATCGGCGAGGCGGCGCACCGGCCCGTCCGCCCGCACCACCAGCTGCAGGTAGTTCTCGTAGACGCGGCCGAGGGCGAGCAGCGGCACCTTCCCCGGGAACGGCGCGTTCCCGATGAGCGCCGTCTGGGCGACATCGGCGAGCACCAGCCCGAGGTCGGCCTGCCCGCGCCGCACCAGCTCGACGTTGGCGACGCTCGCCTCGGTCGGCACGGCGGTGGCGTGCAGCCGCGGCTCGGCGCGGTTCAGCTCGGCCGCCAGCAGCTCGGCGAAGGCCAGGTAGAAGCCGCCGCGCTCGCCGGCCGCGATGGTGACCGTCCGTTCGGGACCGTCGTAGCCGGACGTCGAGCAGCCGGCGAGGGCCAGTCCGAGGCCGCCGAGCAAGGCGGTGCGGCGGGTGAGCGTCATCGCGGCACCTCCCGCAGCGGCAGGGTCACGCGCACTTCGAGCCCGCGGGGGAGTGCTTGCCGCAGTTCCAGGACACCGCCACGGGTGCGCACCTGCTGCTGCGCGATGGCCAGCCCGAGCCCGGTCCCACGCGGGGCGCCTTCGCCGCCGGCGCGCCAGAACCGCTCGGTCGCCCGCGCGCGGTCCTCAGTGGACAGTCCGGGGCCGTCGTCGCGGACGACGAGGGTCGCCGTCGAGACGCCGCTTTCCCAGTCCGTCGTGATCTTCGCGCCGCGCCCGGCGTAGTGGACGGCGTTGTCCAGCAACACGTCGAGGATCTGCGCGAGCTCGCCTTCCGGGCAGCCGACGGTGACCGGCTCGTCGTGCCCGGGCGGCGGCACGAGGGTCGACCCGGCGTCTTCGGCCGCCGGGCGCCAGGCGTCGACGCGTTCGGCGAGCACCGAGGCGAGGTCGCACGACTCGTCCGCGCCCCCGGCCGCGACGCGCGTCGCGGTGCTCTCGGCCAGCGCGAGGGCCAGCAGCCCGTCGAGCAGCTTTTCGAGGCGTTCCACCTCGGCCACGGTCGCCCGGTACGTGGCCTCGTCGCCCTCGACCCGGCCGGCGAGCGAGTCGACGCGCAGCCGCAACGCCGCCATGGGGTTCCGCAGCTGGTGGGAGGCGTCGGCGACCAGCCGGTGCTGCTGGTCGGCCGCTTCGAGCACGGCTTCGGACATCCGGTTGACCTCGCCGGCCAGCACCCGCAGCTCGCGCGGCCCGGTGCGTTCGGGCACGTGCGCGCGGTGCCCGGCGGCGACGGCCAGGACCCCGGTCTCCAGCTCGTGCAGCGGCCGCACCATCCACCGGGCCAGCACCACGGCGAGCAGCACGAACACCACCGCGACCAGCAGCGCCCCGGCGCCGATGGTGCCCCAGCGGGTGGCGACGTCCGCGGCCGCCGCCGTCACCGACGCCCGCAGCACGACCACGCCGGACACCCGGGTGCCGGTGCCGACGGGCCGCGCGAAGTACGCCGGTCCGGCCGACCACGGGCCGAGCCGGCCGACCTGCGGCGCGGGCTCGTTGCGCATCGTGGCCTCGACCAGCGCGTGCACCGCCGGGTCGGCCGCGGTCAGGCCGCCGGCCTGCACCAGCGGCGAGCGCCGCTGGTCGACGATGACGACGCCTTCGCCGTACAGCTCGGCGTAGCGGGCCGCGTCGGCGGCGAGCGCGGCCGGGTCGCGCGTGTCGGCGGCCTGCTGGGCCAGCACGACGAACCGGTCGACGTCGGCGGTGCGGGAGATGACCAGCTGCTGGGTGCGCTGCTCGGCGGTGGACACGAGCAGCGGCACGGCGAACGCGGCGACCACCGCGAGCGCGAGGGCGACCAGGACCACCAGCAGCCGGGTGCGCACGGGGTCAGTCCCGGCCGAGCCGGTAGCCGAAGCCGCGGATGGTGGCGAGCAGGCCCGGCCGGTCCAGCTTGGCGCGCAGCCCGGTCAGGTGGACGTCGAGGGAGCGGGACACCGCGAGGTAGGCGTCGCCCCAGACCTCGTCCATCAGCTGCTGGCGGCTGACCGCGGTGCCCGGGCGCGCGGCGAGCACGGCCAGGATTTCGAACTCCTTGGTGGTGAGCCCGATGTCGTGCCCGGCGACGAGGACCCGGCGGGCGCCGAGGTCGATCTCGACGTCCTCGACGCGCACGACGTCACCGGCCGGTGCCTCGCGGGCGACCGCGCGCCGCACGACGGCGTCCATCCGGGCCAGCAGTTCGGCCAGCCGGACCGGTTTGGTCAGGTAGTCGTCGGCGCCGAGGCGCAGGCCGCGCACGATCGAGCGTTCGTCACCGCGGGCGGTCAGGACGATGACCGGCACCGGCGACACCGCGCGGATCTTCCGCAGCACGTCGAGCCCGTCGATGTCCGGCAGTCCCAGGTCCAGGAGGACCAGGTCGGCGTCGCGGTGGCGGTGCAGGGCGTCCGCCCCGCGGCCGACGCTGGTGACGGGATGACCGCGCGCGTGCAGCGACTCGGCGAGCGCGCCGGCGACACCCGCGTCGTCTTCGACGAGGAGCACGCGCACGGCCATCCCTTTCTCAGTGTTCTTCGTCCCGACGGCGTTCGAGCTCGGAGCTCTTCGAGGTTTCCCGCATTGTGCCGTAGACGATCAGGGAAACCAGGACGCAGCCCGCGACGTACCAGAAGAACACCGACTCGTGCCCGGCGCTCTTCAGCGCCTGCGCGATGAGTTCGGCGGTGCCGCCGAAGATCGCGACGGTGAGCGCGTAGGGCAGACCGACGCCGATGGCGCGGATCTTCGTCGGGAACAGCTCGGCCTTCACGATCGCGTTGATCGACGTGTAGCCCGCCACGACGACGAGCCCGGCCAGGACGAGGAAGAACGCGCCGACCGGGTTCCGGGTCGAGCCCATGACCGTCATGATCGGGACGGTGAGCAGGGTGCCCGCGATGCCGAAGAACAGCAGCAGCGGGCGGCGGCCGATCCGGTCGGACAGCTTGCCCGCCAGCGGCTGCAGGATCGCCGCGAGCAGGATCGCCGAGAACAGGATGATCGTGACCGTGCGCCGCGGGATGTGGGCGGTGTTCTCGAGGAACTTCTGGCTGTAGGTGGCGAAGGTGTAGAACGCCACCGTGCCGCCGAGGGTCAGGCCGACGACGAGCGCGATCTCCTTGGGGTACTTGGCCAGCGCGCGCAGCGTGCCGCGCTCGCCGGTCGTCCCGGCCTCGTCCGCCTCACGCGTGTAGCTCTCGGACTCGTCCATGCCGCGGCGCAGCCACATGACGCTGAGCGCGGCGACCGTGCCGACGCCGAACGCGATCCGCCAGCCCCACGACGTCAGCTGCTGCTCGGTGAGCAGGCCCTGCAGGATCAGCTGGAGCCCCAGCGCCAGCAGCTGGCCGCCGTAGAGCGTCACGTACTGGAAGCTCGAGTAGAAGCCGCGCTTGCCGGGAGTGGCCACTTCGGACAGGTACGTGGCCGACGTGGAGTACTCGCCGCCGACGGACAGGCCCTGGATCAACCGGGCCACCAGCAGCAGGATCGGTGCCGCGAGGCCGATCGTGCCGTAGCTCGGCGTGACGGCGATGAGCAGCGAGCCGCCCGCCATCAGCGTGACCGAAAGCACGAGCGCGCTGCGGCGGCCGAAGCGGTCGGCGAACCGGCCGAGCATCCAGCCGCCGAGCGGGCGCATGAGGAACCCGACGGCGAACACCGCGGCCGTGCCGAGGAAGGCGGCCGTCGTGTCGGTCGTCGGGAAGAAAGACTTGGCGAAGTACGTGGTGAACGCCGCGTAGGCGTACCAGTCGTACCACTCGACCAGATTGCCGATGGAGCCGCGCAGCACGTTGCCGATCACGCGTTTCTCGCTGACGGCCCCCGTGGTGGCGCCGCTGATCCGGGTTGTCATCGTCGACCTCCTGTGTTGCGACTCACGGTGACCAACCAGCGGGTAACCAGCAAGGTCGGAGGGCAGTTCCTAACACGCGCTTAGGACGGTCGCGGAGACTCCGGGCGCGGGTGCGCGACGGGTCGGCGCTGCCGATAGCCTCGTGCCCGACATCAGCGCACGGTCGACGAAGAGGGAGAACACTGTGGGACGGTCGGTTCTGGTCACCGGGGGCAACCGGGGCATCGGTCTGGCGATCGCCCGGGATCTCGCGGAGCAGGGACACCGGGTCGCCGTCACGCACCGTGGTTCGGGTGCGCCCGAGGGCCTCTTCGGGGTCCAGGCGGACGTCACCGACACCGACCAGGTCGACGCGGCGTTCAAGCTCGTCGAGGAGCACCAGGGTCCGGTCGAGGTGCTCGTGTCCAACGCCGGGCTGACCGACGACACGCTGCTGATGCGGATGAGCGACGAGCAGTTCGAGCGCGTCGTCGACGCGAACCTCACCGGCGCCTTCCGGGTGGCGAAGCGGGCTTCGCGCGGCATGCTGCGCGGCAAGTGGGGCCGGTTCGTCTTCATCTCCTCGGTGGTCGGGCTCTCCGGCTCGGCCGGCCAGGCGAACTACGCGGCGTCGAAGGCCGGTCTCGTCGGCTTCGCGCGTTCGCTGGCGCGCGAGCTCGGCTCCCGCAACATCACCTCGAACGTCATCGCGCCCGGGTTCGTGCGCACCGACATGACCGACGAGCTGCCCGAGGAACGCAAGAAGCAGATCCTCGACCAGGTGCCCTCCGGCCGGTACGCCGAGCCGTCGGAGATCGCCGCCGCGGTGCGCTACCTGGCCTCCGACGAAGCCGGCTACGTCAACGGCGCGGTGCTGCCGGTCGACGGCGGCCTCGGCCTCGGCCACTGACGCTTTCGAAGACACAGCTTCCCCGTTCACCGAACCAAGACCTGGAGGACCCGTGCCCGGACTGCTCGAAGGCAAGCGCCTGCTGATCACCGGCGTCATCACCGACGCCTCGCTCGCCTTCCACGCGGCCAAGATCGCGCAGCAGGAGGGCGCGAAGGTGGTGCTCACCGGCTTCGGCCGCATGTCGCTGGTCGAGCGCATCGCGAAGCGGCTGCCCGAAGCGGCGCCCGTGATCGAGCTGGACGTCACCAACCAGGAGCACCTCGACTCGCTCGCCGACCGCGTCCGCGAGCACGTCGACGGCCTCGACGGCGTGCTGCACTCGATCGGCTTCGCCCCGCAGACCTGCCTCGGCGCGCCGTTCCTCGACGCGCCGGCCGAGGACGTCAAGACCGCGATCGAGATCTCGACGTACTCGTACATGTCGCTGGCGAAGGCGTGCCTGCCGCTGCTCGGCCGGGGCGCTTCGTACGTCGGCATGGACTTCGACGCGCGCGTCGCGTGGCCGGTCTACAACTGGATGGGCGTCGCGAAGGCCGGGCTCGAGTCGGTCAACCGCTACCTGGCCAAGGAGCTGGGGCCGCAGGGCATCCGCGTCAACCTGGTCAGCGCGGGCCCGATGAAGACGATGGCGGCCAAGTCCATCCCGGGCTTCGCCGACCTGGAGGACGGCTGGGGCGAGCGCGCGCCGCTCGGCTGGGACAGCACGGACCCGGACCCGGTGGCGAAGAGCGTCTGCGCGGTGCTGTCGGACTGGCTCCCCGCCACGACCGGCTCGATGATCATGGTCGACGGCGGGGTCCACTTCCTCGGCGTCTGAGCTTCACACGGAGATCGGTTCCCGGTCGCGGTCGTCACTCCGCTGGACGACGACCGCGACCGTGAGCGCGGCCAGGGTCGCCGCGCCGAGCACGATGCCCGTCCACGCGACGCTCGGGAAGCCCAGGCCGGCGCCGATCGCGACGCCGCCGAGCCACGGGCCGATCGTGTTGCCGACGTTGAACGCCGCCGTGGTGCTGGCGCCGACGAGCGTGGGTGCGTTCCCGGCCACCGCGTACGTGCGGACGTTGAGGGCCGGGTTGGCGCCGAACCCGGCGGCGCCGAAGACGAGCACGGCCGCCACGGCGACGCCCGCGTCGGTCGTGAGGGCCAGGACGAGCAGCGACGCCAAGGCGAGCCCGACGCAGCCGTAGAGCGTGGCGAACGGGTGGCGGTCGGCGAGCCGCCCGCCGGCCGTGATGCCGATGAGCGCGCCGACGCCGAAGAGCGCGAGGACCCCCGGCACCCACGCCTCCGGGAGACCGTCCGTTTCGGTCAGCAGCGGCGCGAGGTAGCTGAACGCGGCGAAGATCATGGCTTGGCACAAGGCGATCACGCCGAGCGCGAGCCAGATCCGGCCGCGCCGGTACAGCCGCAGCTCGGTGCGGACGCTCATCCCGCCGCCGGTCGTCTCCGGCACCAGGGCGGCGACCCCGGCCGCCGCCAGGAGCGTCACCGCCGCGACCGCCCAGAACGCCGTCGGCCAGCCCGCGTGCTGGCCGATGAACGTCCCCGCCGGAACGCCGGCGATGTTGGCCACGGTCAGGCCGCCGACCAGCACCGCCATCGCGCGGCCGCGGCGCTCGACGGGCACCAGCGCGATCGTCGTCGCCACGGCGACGGCCCAGAAGCCCGCGCACGCGAGCGCGGCGATCACCCGGGTCGCGAACAGCAGCGCGTACCCGGTGGAGAGTGCGCCCACGACGTGCGCCCCGAAGAAGACCGCGAGCAGCGCGAGGAGCGTCCGGCGGCGGGGGAGCCGCAGGGTGCCGATCGCCAGCAGCGGCGCGCCCACGACCATGCCGATGGCGAACGCGGAGATCAGCAGGCCGGCGTCGGGGATGCTGACACCGAGGTCGGCGGCCATCCCGGGGAGCAGGCCGGTGATCATGAACTCGGACGTGCCCAGCGCGAACACGCTGAGCCCGAGGACGAAGACGGCCAGGGGCACGGGTCCTCCTTGGTTGTGGATTGATCAGTACAAAACTCGAGCAGGATTTGCGTATTCGGTGGTGCTCTCTATCGGGTGATCGCCGAAAGGGCGAGGTCCGCGACGGCGTGCATGGCTTCGGCGCTCGCGCCGCGGCGGGACATCACCCGGAGCCCGGAGATGGTGCTGAGCAGGAACTCGGCTACGTCGGCCGGGGTACGGCCGCCCCGGAGGCTGCCGTCGAGGACGCCCTCCCGGGCGCACGCGGTGAGCAGGACGAGCTGCTTCTCGGTGTCGTCGCGCAGGGCGGCGCCCACCTCGTCGTCAGGAGTGCCGAGCTCGGCGAGGGTGTTGACCACGAGGCAGCCGCGGCGGCCGTGCTCCAGCTCGTCGTCGATCAGGCCGTCGAACATGGCCGCGAGGCGCTCGGCCGCGGTGCCCGGCCCCTCGAGGACGGCCTTCCGGCCGGCGAGTCCCTGGGCGCTGTAGTGCGTCAAGGCTCGCTGGAACAGGGCTTTCTTGCTGGTGAAGGTGTTGTAGACGCTGCTTCGCCCGAGCCCGGTGGCCGCGCACAGGTCCTGCGTCGACGTCGCCTCGTAGCCGCGGGTCCAGAACGCGTGCATCGCGCTCTGGACGGCGGCGGTCTCGTCGAACTCCCGTGGCCTGGCCATGGGGGCCAGCGTACCAGGGTTTTGGACTGGTCGATTCATAACCGGCCCGCGTCAGCGTGCGGGCCGCCACATCGGCAAGATGGACGGGGTGGGATACGACGCGTTGCTGTGGCTTTCGTTCGGCGGCCCGGAAGGGCCCGACGACGTCATGCCGTTCCTCGAGAACGTCACCAGGGGCCGGGGCGTGCCGCGAGAGCGGCTGCTCGAGGTCGCCGAGCACTACCAGCACTTCGGGGGCGTCTCGCCGATCAACAAGCTGAACCGCGACGCGATGGCCGCGGTCGAGAAGCAGCTCGCGGCGGCCGGCATCGACCTGCCCGTGCACTTCGGCAACCGCAACTGGCACCCGATGGTCGAGGAGACGCTGGCCGAGCTGACCGCGTCCGGTGCCCGGCGGATCCTGGTGTTCCCGACCAGCGCGTACGGCGGCTACTCGGCGTGCCGCCAGTACGACGAGGACATCGAGCGCGCCCGCGCGGCGGTCGGTGAAGGCGCGCCCGAAATGGTGAAACTGCGCCAGTTCTTCGATCACCCGCTGTTCGTTTCGGCGGTGGCGGACGGCGTGCGCGCGGCGCACGCGTCGCTGGGGAACACGCCCGGCATCCGCACGGTGTTCACGGCGCACTCGGTCCCGTCGAGCGCGGACCAGGCTTCGGGCCCGCCGGCCGAGGGCGGCCGCCGGTACTCGCGCCAGATCGCGGAGGCGGCCCGCCTGGTGGCGGCCGAGGCGGGCATCGCGGAGTACGACGTCGTGTGGCAGTCGCGGTCCGGGCCGCCGCAGGTGCCGTGGCTGGAGCCCGACATCGTCGACCACATCGACGCACTGCACGAGTCGGGGGTCACCGGAGTCGTCGTCTCGCCGATCGGGTTCGTGTCGGATCACCTCGAGGTGATCTGGGACCTCGACAACGAGGCGGCGGAGCGAGCGGCGGAGCACGGAATGGCGTTCGCCCGCGCGGCGACGGCCGGTTCGGACCCGCGGTTCGCGGAGCTGGTGGTGGAGCTGGTCCGCGAGCACACGCACGGGGTGGAGCCGCGGAAGCTGTCCCCGTTCCCGACGGCGGGCTGCACGGTCAACGGCGCGCCCTGCGCGGTGGGCTGCTGCGAGCCGGCCAAGCGCCCGGCCCGGTAACCAGCGCCCCAATGTGGCCTTCGGTGCGTTCAACGCAACCAAGGGGCCCTTCGGTGCGTGTGACGCAACCAAGGCCGCCTTGGGGCGCTGGGAACCTCAGCCTTCGCGGGCCGTCTGCTCCGCGAACACCCGCACGGCCTCGTTGACCGACGCGCACTGCGCGGTCCGCACCGCGTCCGACAACGGCCGCAAAGCCTGAGCCCGCAACGACGAAGCCGAAGCCGACAGCGCCCCGCCCGGGTCGTCGGACGACGCGATCGCCAGGATGGCCGCGATCTCCTCCGCCCGCTGCAGCACCCGCAACGCCCGCGCCGGCGTGCCCGCGGGCCAGTCGACGTCCGGGCGGGACCGCAGGTGCGCCGACAGCTCCGCCCGCACCCCCGGCCGGTCCGAAGCCACGTCCAGCGCCTGGAGCGCCCCCGCGCTGTTGCGGATCGCGTCCGTCAGCCCGTGCTCGGCTTCACTCAGGCCGACGTACTCCGGCGCCGAGGGCGAAGAAAGCGAATACACCGTCCAGCGCACCAGGCCCTCGGCGATCGGCTGCGGCACCAGCCCGAAACCGAGCTCCGGCAGCACCACCGCGTCGCCCGCGCGCAGGGCCGCTTCCGTGAACGGACCGCCCCCGCCGAGGCCGCGGACGTCGCCCGGGACCGGGAGCACCAGGCGCATGCTTTTCGCTCCTTGCGAACGCAGCGCCATCAGCAGCTGGACCGGGGTGGCCGCCCGGTTGAACGCCAGCGGCAGCGTGAACGCCTCGGCCGCGGCGGCGTCGGCCGCCACGACGTCATGGGCTTCACCCCACGCGAGCAGGGCGTCGAGGACATCGTCGGACGCGGCGGCTCCGTTCAGCCACGCGGAGGTCCAGACGGCGAAGGTCGCACTGGGACGGCACACGACGCCCTATTTTACCGGCCCGCCCCGAACTCCGGCAGCGCGCCCACGCTGGAGTCGCTCCACATCGACGGACCGCCGATCGCGCAGTAGCGTCGAACAGGTGAACGCAGTTCCAGACGCTCTTCCCCGCACCGCCGGGGCCCTGCGCGCGGCCGGGTACGAGCCGCGGCCCATCGCGCAAGAGATCCACGACAACCTGCTGACCGCCCTCAAAACCGGCGAAGACGCCTGGCCCGGCATCGTCGGGTTCTCCCGCACCGTGCTGCCACAGCTCGAACGCGCGCTGCTGGCCGGGCACGACGTCGTCCTGCTCGGCGAACGCGGCCAGGGCAAGACCCGCCTGCTCCGCACCCTCGCCGGCCTCCTCGACGAGTGGACACCCGTCATCGAGGGCTCCGAGCTGGGCGAACACCCGCTCCAGCCGATCACGCCCGCGTCGATCCGGCGGGCCGCCGAGCTCGGCGACGAGCTGCCGGTCGCCTGGCGGCACCGCTCCGAGCGCTACACCGAGAAGCTGGCCACGCCGGACACCTCCGTCGGCGACCTGATCGGCGACGTCGACCCGGTGAAGGTCGCCGAAGGCCGCAGCCTGGGCGACCCCGAGACCATCCACTTCGGCCTGGTCCCGCGCGCCCACCGCGGCATCGTCGCCATCAACGAGCTGCCCGACCTCGCCGAGCGCATCCAGGTCGCCCTCCTCAACGTGATGGAGGAGCGCGACATCCAGGTCCGCGGCTACACGCTGCGGCTGCCCCTGGACGTCCTGCTCGTCGCCACCGCGAACCCCGAGGACTACACCAACCGCGGCCGGATCATCACCCCGCTGAAGGACCGCTTCGGCGCCGAGATCCGCACGCACTACCCCTTGGACGTCGAGTCGGAGGTGGCCGTCGTCCGGCAGGAAGCGAACCTCGTCGCCGAAGTCGGCGAGCCGCTGCTGGAGGTCATCGCCCGGTTCGTCCGGAACCTCCGCGAATCGCCGGTCATCGACCAGCGCTCCGGCGTGTCGGCGCGGTTCGCCGTCGCCGCGGCGGAAACCGTCGCGGCCGCGGCCCTGCGGCGTTCGGCGCTGACCGGGGAAGAGCCCGCGGTGGCCCGCCCGGTCGACCTCGACGCCGTCCCGTCGGTGCTGCGCGGCAAGATCGAGTTCGAGCCCGGCGAAGAGGGCCGCGAGATCGAGCACCTCGTGCACCTGCTGCGCCGCGCGGTCGCCGAGACCGCCCGCGAACGGTTCGCCGGCCTCGACCTGCGGCCGCTCGCCGACGCCGTCGCCGAGGGACACCTCGTCGCCACCGGCGAGCGCGTGCCGGGCAAGGACGTCCTCGAAGCCCTGCCGGAACTCCCGGTGCTGCACGAGGTCGCCCGGCGCGCCGGCGTCGAAGCCGACGAACCCGCCGGCCGGATCGCGGCCGCCGTCGAACTCGCCCTCGAATCGCTGTTCCTGGCCCGGCGACTGGCCAAGGACTCCGACGACGCGACGACCGTCTACGGCCGATGACCGCGGTCCCGCTTCCCGACGGCTACTCCTACGGCCCGTGGCACGACGGGCCGGACCCGCTCGCGCCCCCGGCCGACCTGCGGGACGCGCTCGACGAGATCGGCCGCGAAGTCATGGCCGGGTCGTCGCCGCGGTCCGCGCTGGAGGAACTGCTCCGGCGCGGTACCGAGCGCACGTCGGGCCTGGACGAGCTGACCCGGCGCCTGTGGCAGCGCCGATCGCAGATCCAGCGCCGCAACAACCTCGACGGCACCCTCCAGGAGGTCCAGCGCCTGCTGCAGGAGGCGCTGGAAGCCGAACGCCGGGAGCTGTTCCCGGACCCGGACGACGAAGCGCGTTTCCGCGAGGCACAGCTCGACGCGCTGCCGCCCGGCACGGCCGCGGCCGTCAACGAGCTTTCCGAGTACGACTGGCGCTCCGAGCAGGGCCGGGAGAACTACCAGCAGATCAGGGATCTCCTCGGCCAGGAGCTGATGGAGTCGCGCTTCCAGGGCATGAAGCAGGCGCTGCAGAACGCCGGGCCCGAGGACGTCGAGCGGATCAACGAGATGCTCTCCGACCTCAACGACCTCCTGGCCGCGCACGCCCAGGGCGCCGAGGACATCCAGGAGCGCTTCGAGGATTTCATGGGGAAGCACGGGGAGTTCTTCCCGGAGAACCCGCGCAACGTCGAAGAGCTCATCGACGCGCTCGCCGAGCGGTCGGCGGCCGCGCAGCGGATGCTCAACTCGATGTCGGCCGAGCAGCGGGCCGAGCTCGCGGAGCTGACCCAGCAGGCGTTCGGCGACCCGCGGCTGGCGCAGCAGCTGTCCCAGCTGGACAGTCAGCTGCGGGCCGCGCGCCCGGGTGAAGACTGGACGGGCTCGGAGCGCTTCCGCGGCAAGAACCCGCTCGGCATGGGCGAAGGCGCGCAGGCGATGGCGGACCTCGCCGAGCTGGACGCGCTGGCCGAGCAGCTCGGCCAGTCCTACCCCGGGGCACGCCTGGAGGACATCGACCTGGAGGCCCTCGAACGCCAGCTGGGCAAGGACGCCGGCGTCGACGCGCGGCGGCTGTCCGAACTGGAGCGTGAACTGCGCCGCCAGGGCCTGTTCGAACGCGCCGCCGACGGGACGCTCCGGTTGTCGCCCAAGGCGTTGCGGCGCCTGGGCGAGACGGCGCTGTCGGACATCGTGAACGCGCTGCGCGGCAAGACCGGCGACCGCGAGACCCAGTCGGCGGGCGCGGCCGGCGAGCCGACCGGCGCCTCGCGGCCGTGGCGGTTCGGGGACATGCAGCCCTGGGACGTGCCGCGGACGATCCGCAACGCCGTGCTGCGGTCGGTGTCGGTGGGCGAGAGCTCGGTCCGGCTGGACGTCGAGGACGTCGAAGTGGTCGAGACCGAGCACCGCTCGCGGGCGGCGGTGGCGCTGCTGGTCGACACGTCGTGGTCGATGGTGCAGGAAGGCCGCTGGCTGCCGATGAAGCGCACCGCGCTCGCGCTGCACCAGCTGATCAGCACGCGCTTCCGCAACGACGCGCTGCAGCTGATCACCTTCGGGCGCCACGCGATGTCCGTCGAGCTGCCGGAGCTGATCGGCCTGGAGGGCGCGTGGGAGCAGGGCACCAACGCCCACCACGCGCTGCTGCTGGCCGGGCAGCACCTGCGCCGCCACCCGGACGCCCAGCCGGTGGTCCTGATGGTCACCGACGGCGAGCCGACCGCCCACCTGGAACCGGACGGCGAAGCGGTCTTCGACTACCCGCCCCAGCCGCGGACCCTCCACAAGACACTGTCCGAAGTGGACAGGCTGGCGAAGCTGGGCGCGTCGGTGACGGTCTTCCGCCTCGGCGACGACCCGCGGCTGACGGCGTTCGTGGACGTCATCGCGCGCCGCTCGGGCGGCCGGGTGGTCGCCCCGGACCTCGACGGCCTGGGCGCCGCGGTGGTCGGCGACTACCTGCGCACCCGGCGGCGCTGAGCCCGGCTCAGGCCGCCCGGTCCAGCGACCGGGCGGCCCGGGCGGTGTCGGGGTGCCCGGCGGGCAGGTAGGCCTCGTGGTCGGCGAGCACTTCCAGGCCGAGGGTCTTCGCCTGCGTGAACGCCCCCGCGTCGGCGAGCAGTTCGACCGAGAGCCGCCGCAGCCGCAGGATCCCGCTCAGCCGCGGCTCGGCCTCGGCCGAGGGCAGGGCGCGGAAGTGCCGCCACAGCGCGGCCGCGTGGTCGGCGAGGTCCGCGGCCGGTGCCACGACGTCGAACGCCAGATCCAGCGCTTGAGCCAGCCGCTCCTCGGCGTGCAGCCGGCCCAGCACCGCGCGCTGCGTCAGCCGGTGCATCACGACGACCTCGCCGCTGAGGTCGGACTCCGCGAGGGCGGCATCCGTGAGACCGGCGAGAGCCGCGTCGACCGCGACCGGGTCCGGTCCCGCGCGGTGCAGGAGCGCGCGCCGCACGCCCCACGGCGCGAGCACGGCGAGCAGTTCGGCGAGCGCCAGTGCCCGGCTGTCGCGCGCCGCCACCGCGCGCAGGGCGGCGAGGGTGGTGTCTTCGACGCGGGGCGGGTGGTCCTCGCCCGGTTCCCGCTCCAACGGCGCGGCGTGCGGTAGCTCGTCGAGGTAGGTGGCGAACGGCTGCCGGCGGATCACCCCGCCGGCCTGGGCCAGCGCGAGGGGCAGGCAGCCCAGCTCCCGGGCGACGTCCGCCGCGGCGGGGCCGGGTTCCCGCCCGGAGCGCGCCTGGAGGAACCGGACGGCTTCGGCCTCGTCGAAGCCGCTCACCGGCAGGGTGCCGCCGAGGACCTCGAAGTCCGGCACGGTCGTCGTGACCAGCACCCGGGCGCGGGCGGGCAGCCACCGGTTGAGCGCGTCCGGGTCGGTCGCGCCGTCGAAGACGACGACGGCGTCGTCGAGGTCGTCGAGCCACGCCAGACCCGCGCGGGCGGCGGCTTCGGCGTCGGCCGGGGCGGGACGCCGGGCCAGCGCGGCGTAAGCCCGGGCGGTGTTCGACGGGTCCTGGGCCGCCACCCAGACGACGGGGCCGCGGCAGGCGCGGACGTAGGCCCCGGCGAGGTGGGTCTTGCCCACGCCGCCCCCGCCGAGCAGGACGCAGAACCGGCCCTCGCCGAACTTCTCCTCGATCCTGGCCAGGAGCGCGGGGCGGGACACGGCGGAAAGGGGCTCGCGGGGCACCGCACCCAGCACCAGCCGGGGCCGGGCACCGCGTCGCCGCCGGAGCGCGAACGCCATGACGAGCGCGATCAGCACGACCGCACCACCCACCACGACCTCGGCTTTCATCGAGCCAGGCTAACCGCGCTCGCCGCCGCGCGGCGGCTACGGAAGGGTGACGCTTGACCCTCACGCCGCGTGAGGCACCACCGTGATCACCGCAAGGGCCGCACGGCCGGAGAGGAGAAGGGGAACCGATGGGGCATCCCGTGGGCAAGGTCGCCGCGCTGGCCGGGGTTACCGTCCGGACGCTGCACCACTACGACGAGATCGGCCTGCTCAGCCCGAGCGGGCGGACGAGCTCGGGGTACCGCAGCTACGACGACGAGGATCTCGACCGGCTGCAGCGCATCCTGTTCTACCGGGAGCTCGGATTCCCCCTCGAGACGATCGCGACCCTCGTCGACGACCCGGGCACCGACGCCGGCGCGCACCTGAAGAGGCAGCGGGAGCTGCTGGTGGCGCGCATCGGCGAGCTCGGGCGGATGGTCGCGGCCGTCGATCGCGCGATGGAGGCGAGAGCCATGGGCAACGCACTGACGCCCGAGGAGAAGTTCGAAGTGTTCGGCGGGTTCCGGGAGCCGGACGGCTACGCGGAAGAGGCCGCGCGGCGCTGGGGCGGCACGCCCGAGTGGCAGGGCGCGGCGACACCGTCCAAGGAGGACCTGGCGGCCGGGGAAGCGGCCCGCCAGGACTGGGTGCGCCGGCTCACCGCACTGCGCGAAGCGGGCGGCGCGCCGGACGGCACCGAGGCGGCCGACCTCGCCGAGGAGCACCGGGCGATGCTCGCCCGCGTCATGGGGGAATGCTCCTACGAGACGCAGCGGCGCATCGGCGAGCTGTACGTCACCGAACCGGTGCAGCTCGGGTTCCTGGTCCGGGAGGAGGAGCAGCGGCCGGGTGTCGGCGAGTTCGTCCGCGACGCCATCGTGGCGAACATCGCACGCCGGCAGTAACCGCTGCTCCACGTGGGGGAGGAGTCCCACCGGGCGGGAGGGTGGCGGAGCGAACGCTTACAGTCGAGGGTATGCAGACTTGGTCATCGGTCGACGTGCCCCGCATCCCCGGCACCCCCCGCCCGCTGCGGCTCCACGACACGGCCACCGGGCAGATCCGCCCGACCGCCCCCGGCGCCACGGCCCGGATGTACGTCTGCGGCATCACGCCCTACGACGCGACGCATCTGGGGCACGCCGCGACGTACCTGGCCTTCGACCTGGTGAACCGCATCTGGCGGGACAACGGGCACGACGTCCACTACGTGCAGAACGTGACGGACATCGACGAGCCGCTGCTCGAGCGAGCCCAGCGCGACCAGGACGACTGGGTCGTGCTGGGCATGCGCGAGACGGCGCTGTTCCGCGAGGACATGGTGGCCCTGCGGGTACTGCCGCCGAAGCAATTCGTCGGTGCGGTGGAAAGCATCCCGGAGATCGTCGAGGTCATCGCGAAGCTGCTCGCCAACGGTGCCGCCTACCGCGCGGACGACCCCGAGTTCCCGGACGTCTACTTCGACCACACGGCGACCGGCAAGTTCGGCTACGAGTCGAACTACGACGAGCCGACCATGACGAAGTTCTTCGCCGAGCGCGGCGGTGACCCCGACCGCGCCGGCAAGCGCCACCCGCTGGACGCGCTGCTGTGGCGCGTGGCCCGCGAGGGCGAGCCGTCGTGGGAGTCGGAACTGGGCGCGGGCCGCCCGGGCTGGCACATCGAGTGCAGCGCGATCGCGGTCAACCGGCTGGGCCTCGGGTTCGACCTCCAGGGCGGCGGCTCGGACCTCATCTTCCCGCACCACGAGTACAGCGCGGCGCACGCCGAGGCCGTCGCCAAGGACGGCCAGTTCGCCCGCCACTACGTGCACGCCGGGATGATCGGCCTCGACGGCGAGAAGATGTCGAAGTCGCGCGGGAACCTGGTGTTCGTCTCCCGGCTGCGGGCCGACCAGGTCGACCCGGGCGCGATCCGGCTGGCCCTGTTCGCCGGCCACTACCGCGCCGACCGCGCCTGGACGGCCGGCCTGCTGACCGAGGCGGAGACCCGCCTGGCCCGCTGGCGCGAAGCCGTCTCGCTGCCCACCGGCCCGTCGGCCGAGGACACGATCTCCCGGCTGCGCGACCACCTCTCCGACGACCTCGACACACCGAAGGCCCTGGCGGCGATCGACGCGTGGGCGAGCGAAGCCCTGCGTCGCGACGGCACGGACCCGGCGGCCCCCGGCCTGATCCGCATCGCCGTCGACGCCCTCCTCGGCATCACCCTCTGACCACCAAGGGCCGCACTTTCACGTGAAAGTGCGGCCCTTGGTGAGTGTATAACGACCTATACCGCGGCGGGTTGTCCATCGGCCAGCCCGAGGTGGTCGCCTGCCCAGTCACGGCGCAGCCATCGGTCGTGGGAGGCGATGACGACCGCGCCCGGCGCCGTTTCGAGGGCCTGGAACAGTTCTTCCGCCAGGGTCAGCGAAATGTGGTTCGTCGGCTCGTCGAGCAGGAGCACGTCCGGCGGTTCGGCCAGCAGCACCGCCAGCGCCAGCCGGCGGCGCTGACCCACCGAAAGTGCGCCCACCGGCTGCCGCAGATCCCGCGACGCCAGCAGGCCGAGGTGGCTCAACGGCGGCGCGTCCTCGCCGAGCGCGTCCCGGTACACCCGGGCCGCGGTCCGGTCCGGGCCGGTGAACACGACGTCCTGCTCCAGCAGGCCGACGCGCACCCCGTGTCCGAAGTGGACGGCTCCGGCCGCCGGGGCGAGCCGCCCGGCCAGCACCGAAAGCAGCGTCGACTTCCCGGCCCCGTTCCCGCCGGTGACGAGCAACCGGGCCGAACCGTCGATGTCGAGCCGCGGCAACCGAAGGCGTCCCGGCACCTCCAGAGACCGCACCGAGATCGCCGGTCCGTCGCCGGTCGCGTGCCCGGTGAGCTCGGCCCGGAACCGCAGGGGCGCCGGGGGTTTGCGCACCTGGTCGCGTTCGAGGTGCTCGAGCCGCTGCTCGGCGTCGCGCACCCGGCGTGAGATCGTCTTCTGGACACGGGCGCCCTTGAAGTGGTGGATGAACTTGTCGTTGTCGCGCGGGCCGCGGCCGTAGGCGACGTTGCGCGCGGTGACCGCGACGGTCTCCCGCAGCTCCTTCAACTCCTCCTGTTCTTCGGCGAAGCGCTGTTCCCAGCGCGCTCGCTCGGCCTTCTTGTGCCCGAGGTAGTCCGAATAGCTGCCGCCGTACCGGACCGCCCCGCCGGCCTGGCGGTCGGCCGCGGCCGGGTCCAGGTCGACGATGTCGGTGCAGACGGCGTCGAGGAACACCCGGTCGTGTGACGACAGCACGACGATCCCGGTCAGCTCGGTGAGGTGGCGTTCCAGGAAGTCCATCGCGGCGTCGTCGAGGTGGTTGGTCGGCTCGTCCAGCAGCAGGGTTTCCGGCCGCCGGACCAGGAGCGCGGCCAGCCCCAGCCGGGATCGCTGACCACCCGAAAGCGTGCCGAGCGGCCGATCGGGCTCGACGCCGCCGACGCCGAGCCCGTCGCAGACGAGCTTCGCGCGGCGGTCGGCGTCCCAGAGGTCGTGGGCCTGGGCCCATTCCAGGACGCGGCCGTACTCGTCGAGGACGGCCGGATCGTCGGGCCGGTCGGTCATCGCCGCGGTCAGCTCGTCGAGCCGGGCGGCGGCCGCGCGGATCTCGGCGAGCGCGTCGTCCAGGACGTCGGCGAAGGTCGCCTCGAGCGAAAACGGCAGCTCCTGCAGCAGGAACCCGACGTCCGGGCCGCGGCGGACCTCGCCGGAGCGGGGTTCTTCGAGCCCGGCGAGCAGCCGCAACAGCGTGGACTTGCCGCTGCCGTTCTCGCCGACCAGGCCGAGCCGCTGCCCGGCCGACGCGGTCAGCGTGACGCCGTCGAGGACGACGCGGGTGCCGTAGCCGAAGACGACGTCCTTGGCCTGCAAGGGAAAGAGAGTGGACATGTGCGATCACCGAGCCCGGATGAGAAGAAGCGGAGATCCCGCCGGGCGTCGTGGCACGCGGGAGCGTCAGGCTCGACCGGGTGCCGCCTCGGAAGCGGGATGGGCGCGGTTCAGTTCCTCATAGTGGAACCAGGTTAACGCAACATCCGTAGAGTTAGTCAACTCGTTATGGCCTGGGTCACATCCGGCAAGTTGTGGGACGCCTCTTCCGCGGCGGCAGTGCCGTCGGTGAGGAAGCCGACGAGGGCGGTCAGTTGCCGGCGGTCCAGCCGTGCCAGCCGCTCGCCGACGAACCGGGCCATCGGCGCGTACAGCTCGGCGAGCTCGGCCATCCGGTCGGGCAGCGGCCGGACGACGAGCCGGCGCCGGTCCGCCGGATCCGGGGCGCGCTCGGCGAGCCGGTGTCGCTCCATCCGGTCGAGCAGCCGGGTGAAGGCCCCCGTCGAGATCCCCAGCAGCCGGGCGAGCTCGGACGGCGAGTCGCTGACCCCGCCGTGGAGCAGGTGCAGGCAGTGCAGCTCGGTGGGGGTGACGGCCATCCGCTCGGCGACCGCGGCGTGGAAGAGCGCGGTCGAACCCACGAAGCGGGGGAGGGCGAGGGCGGCGGCGGTGGCGAGTTCGCGCTGGTCGGGCAACGTCCATCCAAGTCGGGTGACAGTGCAGTCACTGCCCTGCGCAGTGACTGCCCCGCGAACGATAGCGGAGCCGCTTGACAAAGCCGCAGGCGGGACCAACTATGAAAGAGAACTTTCGAAATGACTCTTTCAGATAGGACGGCCGATGGCCGAGCTGCCGCCGCGCAAGCGGATCGAGGACGTCGAGCTGCTGCGCGCGCTGTCGCATCCGCTGCGTTCGGCGCTCCTGAACCACCTGACCGCCGTCGGCCCGCGCACCGCGAGCGAGTGCGCCGAGGCGGTCGGCTCGACCGCGTCGAACTGCAGCTGGCACCTGCGCCAGCTCGCGCAGTACGGCCTGGTCGAGCGGGCCGACGCCGAGGACGGCCGCGAGCGGCCGTGGCGGGCCCGCCAGGTCGGACTGGAGATGGGGGAGCTGGCCGACGACCCGGCGCACCGGGCGGCCCAGCTCGGCATGGTGGGCGCGACCCTGGGCCACGAGCAGGAGCTGACCCAGCGGTACCTCGACTCGCTCGACGGCCTCGACCCCGCCTGGCGCGCGGCGTCCGGGCTGATCACGTACGCACTGCGCGTCACGCCGGAGGAGCTGACCCGGCTGACCGACGCGATCGACGCCCTGGTCCGGCCCTACGTCGGGGCCATCCGGACCGACGCGCCGGCGGGTGCCCACCCGGTGCACGTGGGCCTGCGGGCGTTCCCGCGCATCGAGCACTCGGGAAAGGCGGAGGAATGAAGCAGCTGCTGGGGGTGCCGGCGTTCGCGCGGTTGTGGGTGGCCGCGTTCTTCGGCGAGACGGCCGAGTGGATGCTGCAGGTGGCGTTGCCGGTGTACGTCTTCCAGCGCACCGGCTCCGCCGCGACGACGGCGCTGAGCATCGTGCTCGGCCTCTTGCCCGCCGTGCTGCTGAGTCCGGTCGCCGGCGTGGTGGCCGACCGCTGGAACCGGCGGGCGGTGCTGTTCGGCGTCTGCTGCGGGCTGGCCGTCGTCGCGGTGCCGCTGCTCGCTTCGCCCGGGGTGACCGTCGTGTACGCCGTGCTGGCCGGGCAGGCGGCACTGGCGTCGGTGTTCGAACCGGCCCGCAACGCGCTGGTGCCCGAGCTCGTCGGCGTCGAGGAAGTGACCGGGGCGAACGGGCTGATGAGCGTGAACGGCAGCGTCGCCCGGCTGGCCGGTGGCTGGGCGGGCGGTGCGCTGCTCGGTCTCGGCGGGCTCGCGCCCGTCGTCACCGGTTACCTGGCGGTGCTGGCGGTGGCGGCGGTGCTGCTGGCCAAGCCGTTCCGCCGGGTGAGCGCACCCGCGCCGGCCGCCGCGCGCGAACCGGTGGTGCGGGCCTGGCTCGACGGTCTGCGCGAGCTCACGCACAACCGCCGCCTGTGGCGCACCGGGCTCGCGATCGCGTTCACCTCCCTGGCGCAGGGCATGTTCCTGATCCTGTTCGTGGTGTACGTCCTGGACGTGCTGGGTGGCAGCGAGGCCGACGTGGGCCTGCTGCGCGGGGTGCAGGCGATCGGCGGGCTGGCGGCCGGCTTCGCGCTGGCCACGGTGGCGCGGCGGGTGGCGCCGGCGGTGCTGCTCGGCTGGGGTTCGGTCGCGCTGGGCCTCGTGTCGGCGGTGATCTGGAACCTGTGGCTGGTGACGACGGCGCTCGGGCTGTACGTGGGGTTGTTCGTCCTGGTCGGCGCGCCGGGGGTGGCCGCCGGCGCGGGGGTGCTGTCGGAGATCCAGAGCGCGGTGGCGCCTGAGCGGGCGGGCCGGGTGCTGAGCACGGCGTTCGCCGCGATCGCGACGTTCACGACGGTGGGGGCGCTGCTGGCGGGCACGCTGGTCGCGACGACGGGACCGGCGGTGCTGCTGAACATCCAGGCCGGGGTGTACGTGCTGGCGGGGGTGCTGATGCTCGTCCGGCGTGGCCGGCCGGCCGTCGAAGTACCCGCGGCGACGGCGGCCCGGGCGGCCTGAGGTGCCCGGGTTCGTGCGGAAATCACCGGGATCCGCAGGTTTCGCGGAGATCCCGCGATCCCGGTGGTTACGGTGGAGGGGTGCCGCACCTCTTCGCCACCAGCGACCTCCACGTGACCCACGAGGGCAACGGCCCGATCCTCGACGACGTCGTCCCGGAGGGCCCCGGTGACTGGCTGCTCGTCGCCGGGGACGTCGCCGAGCGGGCCGAGGCCACCATCGGGACCCTGAAGACCCTGCGCGAGCGGTTCGCGAAAGTCGTCTGGGTGCCGGGCAACCACGAGCTGTGGACCACGAAGAACGACGAGTGCCAGCTCCGCGGTCAGGCGCGCTACGAGTACCTCGTCGAGCAGTGCCGCGCGATCGACGTGCTCACGCCCGAAGACGAGTTCCCGGTGTGGCATCAGGGCGGGCGGCCGCTCACCATCGCGCCGCTCTTCCTGCTCTACGACTACAGCTGGCGGACCCCGGAAGCGGAGGGCAAGTCGCTGGAGGAGGCCCTGAGCCAGGCGCGGGCGGCCGGGGTGGTCTGCACGGACGAGTACTTCCTGCACCCGGACCCGTACCCGAGCCGGCAGGCCTGGTGCGCGGACCGGCTCAAGATCAGCACCGAGCGCCTCGACGCGATCCCCGAAGACCACGGCACCATCCTGATGTCGCACTGGCCGCTGCACCGCCACCCGACGGCGCCGCTGTACTGGCCGGAGTTCGCGCTGTGGTGCGGCACCACGAAGACCGAGGACTGGCACCTCCGCTACCGCGCGGAGATCGCGGTCTACGGCCACCTGCACATCCCGCGCACGACCGAGGCCGACGGCGTCCGGTTCGAAGAGGTGTCGCTCGGCTACCCGCGCGAGTGGCGGAAGCGGGCCCGGGGCGCGGTGCCGATGCGCCGCATCCTGTGGCCGTCATGACTCGGCGCGCCGCCGCTCTCTGAGCGCGCGTACGCGGCCCCGGCTGGCGCAGGCGGGGGAGGGACACCAGCGGCGCCGCCCGCCCGGGTCGGCGAACACGCCCCGGCAGTCCTGCTCCGGGCACGCGCGCAGGTCGGCGCGCAGCGGGCCGGTGAGCCAGTCGGCCGCCTGGTGCGCGAGCCGGGCGAACGCGGCGTCCGCCGTCGGCGGGGCGCTGCGGTGCAGCCGGTCCAGGGCGGCGAGGTGCACCGGTTCGGTCTCGAGGAATTCCGTCAGCCCGCTCACCTGGCCGGCTGTGGGCGGGATCCCGTCGACCGCGCCCAGCGCCAGCTCGCGCAGCACCTCCCGGAGCCGGTGGGCCGTGCGCAGGTCGGCGGGCGTGACCGGCGCGAGCGGCGGCAGCTCGACGCGGGCCAGCCAGTCGTGCAGCCGCGCAGGCGTCGGGATCCGCTCGACCGGCCGCGGCCCGAAGTGGCGGCCGCGGGTGGCGAGCAGGTTCAGCCAGGGTGCCCCCAGGTCGAGGCGGAAGTCTTCGGACACCTCGCCATCGTAACGGTTGAGGCGTTACACTCGCGGTCGTGACCGGTGAACCCAAGGTCCGCACGGTGCTGGGGGACATCGACCCCGCCGAACTCGGCGTGACCGACTCGCACGACCACCTCTTCTTCGCTTCGAAACTGCTGCCCGGCCAGGAGCTGGACGACCCGACGGCGGCGACGGAACTCCTCCTCGCCTTCAAGCTGGCGGGCGGCGCGGCGCTCGTCCAGTGGACGCCGTACGGTCTCGGCCGCCGGACCCGGGAGCTGGCCTGGATGTCCGACGAGCTCGGCGTCCACGTCGTCGCGGCCACCGGGCTGCACCGCGCCGAGCACTACGCGCCGCCCGTGCTCGGCCGGGTCGTCGACGACCTGGTCCGCGTCTTCGTCGACGACCTGACCGAAGGCACCCAGCCCGCCGACCTGCCGGACGAGCCGCGGACCGGCCCGCGTGCCGGGCTGGTCAAGGTGGCCGGCGCGTTCCACACCATCGACGCGCACGCCCGGCTAACGCTGACCGCCGCCGCGGTCGCGCACCAGGAGACCGGCGCGCCGATCGCCGTGCACCTCGAGCTCGGCACCGCGGCCCTCGAAGTGGCCGAGCTGCTCTGCGAGAAGCTCGAGGTGCCGCCCGACCGGGTGATTCTCGGGCATCTCAACCGCAACCCGGACTTGCGTTCGCTGCGGGAGATCGCCGACGTGGGGACGTTCCTCGGCTTCGACGGCCCGTCCCGGGCCAACCACGCCACCGACTGGCTGCTCTTCGACGGGCTCGAAGCACTCGTCGACGCGGGCCACGGCGGGCGGATCCTGCTGGGCGGCGACACCACGACCGCCGCCGCCCGCTTTCAGCCGGGCGCCCCGTACCTGCTCACGACGCTGGCACCGCGGCTGACGAAGCTGCTCGGCGGCGACGTCGTCACCGCCATGCTGGTGGCGAACCCCGCGCGGGCGTTCGCCACCAGCTGGCTCGAGTAACCGTCAGCGCAGGCCGAAGCCTTCCTGTCCGCCGCCTCGGCCGCGGCGGCGCAGGTAGCGCTCGAACTCGGCGGCGATCTTGTCGCCGCTGACGTCCTGCTCCGCGACCTCGGTCTGCGCGTCACCGCGCTCTTCGAGGCTGCGGACGTACTCGCTGATCTCCTCGTCCTCGTCGGCCATCTCGCTGACCGTGCGCTGCCACTCCTCGGACTGCTCGGGCAGCGCGCCCAGCGGGATCTCGACGTCGAGGATGTCCTCCAGCTTGTGCAGCAGTGCCAGCGTCGCCTTCGGGGACGGCGGGTGCGACACGTAGTGCGGCACCGCGGCCCAGATCGACACGGCCGGGATGCCCGCCTGCACGCAGTAGTCCTGCAGGATCCCGACGATGCCGGTCGGGCCCTGGTAGTTGTTCATCTCGAGCCCGTAGAGCGACGCGGTGTCCTTGTCGTACGCCGTCCCGGTGACCGGGACCGGCCGGGTGTGCGCGGTGTCGGCGAGCAGCGCGCCGAGCGTCACGACGGTCGCGATGTCCAGCTGCTTGATGTGCTCCAGCAGCTCGGCGCAGAAGGCGCGCCAGCGCATGTTCGGCTCGGGGCCCTGCACGAGCACCACGTCGCGGTCGAACCCGTCCGGGCGGCACACCGACAGCGTTGTCGTCGGCCAGTCCACCCGTCGAGTGACGCCGTCCACCATCCGGACGGTCGGGCGGCTGACCTGGAAGTCGTAGTAGTCGTCGGGCTCCAGTTCGGCCAGGGGCGTGGCGTCCCAGTTCAGCTGCAGGTGCTCGACCGCCCGGCTGGCCGCGTCACCTGCGTCGTTCCAGCCTTCGAAGGCGACCACCATCAGCGGCCGGGAGGGTTCGGTGCGGTCGCCGGGCGGCCGCGGGGTCTCGTCGACGGGCTCACTCACCAACCCAGCCTACGACCACCGGCCTTACCCTGTTCAGCATGTCCGACCGGGTGTCGTCGCCGTTCCTCGAAGCGCTTCGCTCGCGCGTGCTGGTGGCCGACGGGGCGATGGGTACGGCGCTGCAGGCCCACGACCTGAGCCTGGCCGACTTCGCCGGGCTCGAAGGCTGCAACGAGATCCTCAACGTCACCCGGCCGGACGTGGTCCGTTCGGTCCACCGGGGCTACCTCGAGGCGGGCGCGGACGCCGTCGAGACCAACACTTTCGGGGCCAATTTCGCGAACTTCGCCGAGTACGACATCACCGGCCGGATCTTCGAGCTGGCCGAGGCCGGTGCGCGGCTGGCCCGGGAGACCGCCGACGAGTTCGCGACGCCGGAGCGCCCGCGGTTCGTGCTCGGCTCGGCCGGTCCTGGCACGAAGCTGCCGACGCTCGGCCACGCGCCGTTCACCACGCTGCGGGACGCCTACCAGGAGGAAGTCCGCGGACTGCTGGCCGGCGGCGTCGACGCCGTGATCGTCGAGACCACCCAGGACGTCCTCCAGACCAAGGCGTCGATCATCGGCGCGAAGCGGGCGATGGCCGCCGAGGGCCGGCCCGTGCCGATCCTCGCTTCGATCACCGTCGAAACGACCGGGACGATGCTGCTCGGCACCGAGGTCGGGGCCGCACTGGCCGCCCTGGAGCCGCTCGGCGTCGACGTCATCGGGCTGAACTGCGCCACCGGGCCGGCCGAGATGAGCGAGCACCTGCGGCAGCTGGCCAAGCACGCCCGGATACCGCTGTCGGTCATGCCGAACGCGGGGCTGCCGGAGCTGGGCCCGGCCGGCGCCGTGTACCCGCTCGGGCCGGAAGCGCTGGTCGAAGCGCTCACCGGGTTCGTGCGCGAGTTCGGCGTCGGCCTGGTCGGCGGCTGCTGCGGCACCACCGACGAGCACATCCGGCAGCTCGCGGCCGCCGTGGCGGAGACGGCTCCGGTGCGGCGGCGGCCGCGCCCCGAGCCCGGCGTGTCGTCGCTGTACCAGGCGGTGCCGTTCAAACAGGACGCCAGCGTGCTGATGATCGGCGAGCGGACCAACGCCAACGGCTCCAAGGCGTTCCGCACCGCGATGCTCGAGGGCCGCTGGGACGACTGCGTGGAGATCGCCCGCGAACAGACCCGCGACGGCGCCCACCTCCTGGATCTGTGTGTCGACTACGTCGGCCGCGACGGCACCGCCGACATGGCCGAGCTGGCCGGGCGCCTGGCCACCGCCTCCACCCTGCCGATCATGCTCGACTCCACCGAGGTCCCGGTGCTGCGGGCCGGCCTGCAACGCCTCGGCGGCCGCTGCGCGGTCAACTCCGTCAACTACGAAGACGGCGACGGCCCCGGGTCCCGCTTCACCCAGGTCATGGAACTGGTGAGCGAGTACGGTGCCGCCGTCGTCGCCCTGACCATCGACGAAGAGGGCCAGGCGCGCACGGCGCGGAAGAAGGCCGACATCGCGTCCCGGCTGATCGCGGACATCACCGGGAAGTGGGGGCTGCGGACGTCGGACATCATCATCGACGCGCTCACCTTCACCATCGCCACCGGCCAGGAGGAGTCACGCCGCGACGGCATCGAGACGATCGAGGCGATCCGCGAGATCAAGCGGCGCCACCCCGAGGTCCAGACCACGCTCGGCCTGTCGAACATCTCCTTCGGCCTCAACCCGGCCGCGCGGCAGGTCCTGAACTCCGTGTTCTTGCACGAGTGCGTCCAGGCCGGGCTCGACACCGCGATCGTGCACGCGTCGAAGATCCTGCCGATGGCGCGCATCCCGGACGACCAGCGCGCGGTCGCCCTCGACCTCGTGTACGACCGCCGCCGCGAAGGCTACGACCCGCTGCAGGAGCTGATGGCCCTCTTCGAGGGTGTGAGCGCGGCCTCGTCGAAGGCCTCGCGGGCCGAAGAGCTGGCCGCGCTGCCGCTGTTCGAACGCCTCGAACGCCGGATCGTCGACGGCGAGCGCACCGGCCTCACCGACGACCTCGACGCGGCCCTCGAGCAGCGGCCCGCCCTGCAGATCATCAACGACACGCTGCTCTCGGGCATGAAGACCGTCGGCGAGCTGTTCGGGTCCGGGCAGATGCAGCTGCCGTTCGTGCTGCAGTCCGCCGAAGTGATGAAGGCCGCCGTCGCCCACCTCGAGCCGCACATGGAGAAGGAGGACGACGCCGGCAAGGGCCGGATCGTGCTGGCCACCGTCCGCGGCGACGTGCACGACATCGGCAAGAACCTCGTCGACATCATCCTGTCCAACAACGGCTACGAGGTGGTCAACCTCGGCATCAAGCAGCCGATCACGACCATCTTGGAGGCCGCCGACGAGCACGGCGCCGACGCGATCGGGATGTCCGGGCTGCTGGTGAAGTCCACGGTGATCATGAAGGAGAACCTCCAGGAGATGAACTCCCGGGGCGTCTCCGCGCGCTGGCCGGTGCTGCTCGGCGGCGCGGCACTCACCCGCTCCTACGTCGAGAACGACCTGAGCGAGCTCTACTCCGGCGACGTCCGCTACGCGCGGGACGCGTTCGAGGGCCTGCGGCTGATGGACGCGATCATGGCGGCCAAGCGCGGGGAATCGCCGCTGGTGGACGCCGACGCGGAGAAGAAGCGCCGGGAACGCAAGGAACGCCGCGAACGCTCGTTGCGGATCGCCGAGGCGCGCAAGGCCCGCAAGGCGGAAGAAGAAGCCCTCGACGGGCCGCCGCCCGCGCGCTCGGACGTCGCCACCGACGTCCCGCTCCCGGCGCCCCCGTTCTGGGGCTCGCGCGTGGTCAAGGGTGTCCCGCTCGGCGACTACGCCGCGATGCTCGACGAGCGCGCGACCTTCATGGGGCAGTGGGGCCTCAAGGGCGCCCGCGGCGGCAGCGGGCCGACGTACGACGAACTCCTCCAGACCGAGGGCCGGCCGCGGCTGCGGTACTGGCTCGACCGGCTGACCGCGGACGGCGTCCTGGCCCACGCGGCCGTCGTCTACGGCTACTTCCCGTGCGTCGCCGAGGGCGACGACCTGGTCGTCCTCACGGAACCCGAGCCGGACGCGCCCGAGCGGCTGCGCTTCACCTTCCCGCGCCAGCGCCGCGACCGGCGGCTCTGCCTGGCCGACTTCTACCGCCCCCGGGAGTCGGGTGAGGTGGACGTCGTTCCCTTCACCGTCGTCACCATGGGCCAGCCCATCGCGGACTACGCGAACGAGCTGTTCGCCGCCGACGCCTACCGCGACTACCTCGAGGTGCACGGCCTCGGCGTCCAGCTCACCGAGGCGCTGGCCGAGTACTGGCACGGCCGCATCCGCCAAGAGCTGACCCTGCCGGGCGGTGTGGCGGTCGCCTCAGAGGACCCCGACGACGTCGAGGACTTTTTCGAGCTCGGCTACCGTGGAGCGAGGTTCTCCCTGGGCTACGGCGCCTGTCCCGATCTCGAGGACCGGGCGAAGATCGTCGCGCTCCTCGGGCCGGGCCGCATCGGCGTGAAGCTGTCCGAGGAGTACCAGCTGCACCCCGAGCAGTCGACCGACGCGATCGTCTGCCACCACCCGGAAGCGAAGTACTTCAACACCTGAGGAGACTCCACTGTGGACGGATTGACCGCCGTGCTGTGGGACATGGACGGCACGCTCGTCGATTCCGAGAAGCTGTGGGACATCGCCCTGTACGAGACGGCGGAATGGCTGGGCGGCAAGCTTTCCGAGGAACAGCGGATGACGCTCGTCGGGTCCAACATGGACGACACGTCGGCCTACCTGCTCGAGGTCGTCGGCCTTCCGGTCGACCCCGAGGCGATCGCTTCGACCGGCGCGGAGATCCGCCGTCGCACGGCCGGGCTGTTCGACGACGAGCTGCCGTGGCGCCCGGGTGCCCGCGAAGCGCTGACGGCGGTGCGCGAGGCGGGGCTGCGTTCGGCACTGGTCACCTCGACCGAGCGGGACCTGACCGAACTCGCGCTGAACACGATCGGGCGGGACTTCTTCGACGTCACGGTCTGCGGCGACGAGGTCGAGGGCCTCAACAAGCCGCACCCGCGCCCGTACCTGAAGGCCGCGGAACTGCTGGGCGTTTCGCCTGAGCGGTGCGTGGCGGTCGAGGACTCCCCGCCGGGCACGGCGTCGGCGGTCGCGGCGGGCTGCACGGTCCTGGTGATCCCCAACGACGTCCCGGTCGAACCGGGGGACCGGCGCGTGTTCCGCGACTCGCTGGTCGGCATCGACGTGCCGGCGCTGGCGGCCCTGCTCGGCTGAGCACGTCCGTGTCGCATTTCCGCTAGCCCCGGCGCCGGGGGTCCGCGATGCTGGTGGCGTGTACGAGGACTTCGAACGGTGCGTGCGGGCCGTGCAGGCGAAGGACGCCCGGTTCGACGGGTGGTTCTACGGCGCGGTGCTGACGACCGGGATCTACTGCCGGCCCAGCTGCCCGGTGGTGCCGCCCAAGCCGCGGAACATGCGCTTCTACCCGAGCGCCGCGGCCGCGCAGCAGGCCGGGTTCCGCGCCTGCAAGCGCTGCCGCCCCGACGCCAGCCCGGGATCGCCGCTGTGGAACGAACGCGCCGACCTGGTCGCGCGGGCGATGCGGCTGATCGCCGACGGCGTCGTCGACACCGAAGGCGTGCGCGGCCTCGCGGCCCGGCTCGGCTACAGCGTCCGGCAGGTCGAGCGCCAGGTGTTCGCCGAGCTCGGCGCCGGCCCGCTGGCGCTCGCACGCGCCCAGCGCGCGCAGACCGCGCGGACCCTCATCGAGACGACCACCCTGCCGATGACCGAGCTGGCCCTCGCGGCCGGGTTCGGCAGCATCCGGTCCTTCAACGACACCGTCCGCGAGGTCTTCGCGCTCACCCCGACGGAGCTGCGCGGCCGGGCGAAGGGCCGGCCGTCGGCCGGGGCGATCCTGCTGCGGCTGCCCTACCGGAAGCCGTTGTGCCCGGACAACCTGTTCGGCCACCTCGTCGCGACCGGGGTGCCGGGCGTCGAGGAGTGGCGCGACGGCGCCTACCGCCGGACGCTGCGGCTGCCGCACGGCCACGGTGTCGCCGCGCTGCGGCCGGAGAACGGCCACATCGCGTGCCGGCTCAGCCTGACCGACCTGCGGGACCTGCCCGCCGCCACCAGCCGCTGCCGCCGGCTGCTCGACCTCGACGCCGACCCGGTCGCCGTCGACGACCAGCTCGCCACCGACCCGCTGCTCGCGCCGCTGGTCGCAGCCGCGCCGGGCCGACGGGTCCCGCGCACGGTCGACGGCGCCGAGTTCGCCGTGCGGGCCGTGCTGGGGCAACAGGTCTCGACGGCGGCGGCGCGCACCCACGCGGCCCGGCTCGTCGTCGCGCACGGCGAGCCCATCGACGACCCCGAAGGCGGGCTGACCCACCTGTTCCCGTCACCGGAGGCCTTGGCTTCGCTGGACCCCGAGACGCTCGCCATGCCGCGCAGCCGCCGTCGCACGCTGCTCGCGCTGGTCGCGGCGCTGACCGACGGGCTCGACCTCGGCGCGGGCAGCGACTGGACGGCGACGAGGGCGGCGCTGATCGCGTTGCCCGGGTTCGGGCCGTGGACGGTCGAAAGCATCGCCATGCGCGCCCTCGGCGACCCGGACGCCTTCCTCCCCACCGACCTCGGCATCAAGTACGCCGCCGAACTGCTCGGCCTCGGCGGTCACGCGGGCGTCGTCGCCCGGTCCGAGGCGTGGCGGCCCTGGCGCGCCTACGCCACCCAGCACCTGTGGGCCACCGGTGACCACGAGATCAACCGGATGCCCGCCGCCTGACCCGACTGGAGAACCATGCCTACCCACCTCGTGGTGGACAGCCCCTGCGGCCCGCTGACCCTCGTCGCCGAGGGGGACGCCCTGCGCGGCCTGTACATGCACCAGCAGCGCCACCGGCCCGCCGACCTGACGTTCGGCGAACGCAGCGCCGGCGCGGAGATCTTCGACCGCACCCGGGCTCAGCTGGAGGAGTACTTCGCCGGCACGCGCCGGGAGTTCGACCTGCCGCTGGCCTTCCGCGGCACGCCGTTCCAGCAGGCGGTGTGGACCGCCCTGCTCGACATCCCGTACGGCGAAACCGCCTCCTACGGCGAGCTGGCGCAGCTGCTCGGCAAGCCGTCGGCCGCGCGGGCGGTCGGCTTGGCCAACGGCAAGAACCCGATCTCGATCGTCGTGCCGTGCCACCGGGTCATCGGCTCGACCGGCTCGCTGACCGGGTACGGCGGGGGCCTGGAGCGCAAGGAGTACCTCCTCGGCTTCGAGCGCCGGCGTCCCACATCGCGGGAGGCCGCGTCCACGGTCGTGTGAGATCGGCGGCATCCCGACCGGCCCGGGGCAGCGGGGACCGGGCCGGGATGGAAGGATCTGCAGACCGTGAAGACCTTCGATGAGCTGTTCGCGGAGCTTGCCGAGCGCGCGCGTACCCGTCCCGACGGGTCCGGCACCGTCGTCGCCCTCGACGCCGGAGTGCACGCCCAGGGCAAGAAGGTGCTCGAGGAAGCCGGCGAGGTGTGGATCGCCGCCGAGCACGAGTCCGACGAGCGCCTCGCCGAGGAGATCTCCCAGCTGCTGTACCGGCTGCAGGTGCTGATGCTCGGCCGTGGACTGTCGACCGAGGACGTCTACCGCTACCTGTGACGGGGTTCGCGCGGTGCCGGATCGTGCGAAGAACGAGGAGAGAAGCGAAATGCTGCGTGTTGCCGTGCCGAACAAGGGAGCCCTCGCCGCCGCGGCGACGGAGATGCTCGGCGAGGCGGGCTACCGGAAGCGGCATGAGCAGCGCGACCTGACGGTGCTCGACACCGTCAACGAGGTCGAGTTCTTCTTCCTGCGCCCCAAGGACATCGCGATCTACGTCGGCTCCGGTGACCTCGACCTCGGCATCACCGGCCGCGACCTCGCGCTCGACTCCGGTGCCCCGGTCGAAGAGGTCCAGGCGCTCGGCTTCGGCGGCTCGACGTTCCGCTACGCCGCCCCCGCGGGCCAGGACTGGAAACCGGCCGACCTGCAGGGCAAGCGGCTCGCCACCTCGTACCCGCGGCTGGTGCGCGACGACCTCGCGCGCCACGGCGTCGAGGCCGAGGTGATCCGCCTCGACGGCGCGGTCGAAATCTCGATCCAGCTCGGCGTGGCGGACGCGATCGCGGACGTCGTCGAGTCCGGCCGGTCGCTGCGGCAGAACAACCTCGTCGCGTTCGGCGACCCGATCTGCGTGTCGGAAGCGGTGCTGCTGCAGCGCAAGGGCACCGAGCAGAGCAAGCCGAAGAACCAGCTCGCCGCGCGGCTGCGCGGCGTGGTGTTCGCGCAGCAGTACCTGATGCTGGACTACGACTGCCCGCGCACGCTCGTCGACCGCGCCATCGCCATCACGCCGGGTCTGGAGTCGCCGACGGTGGCGCCGCTGGCCGACGACGACTGGGTGGCGGTGCGCGCGATGGTGTCGCGCAAGGACGTCAACCGGGTCATGGACGAGCTCGCCGAGGTGGGCGCGAAGGCGATCCTGGCCTCCGACATCCGCTCCTGCCGGCTCTGAACCACTCCGTTCGCGGGCGGGAATTCGCTTCCCGCCCGCGAACCGGGGTCAGCGTGGGCGGTGCGGCTTCTTCGGCAGCAGGTCGTAGAGGCCCTTGCGGACGCCGTTGTCGTTCGTGTTGCGGGCCACCGACACCTCGGAGATGAAGTCCTCGAAGACGAACTCCTCGTCGGCCGGGATCACCGCGGGCGCCGAGTTCTGCTCCAGGTAGGTGTCGAGCGTGCCCGCGATCTCGCGGAAGGACAGCGCCTGCAGGGTTTCCGGGGCGTAGGTCGTCACCGGGACGCCGTGCGCGGCCGCCTCGTTCATCACCACGCCCAGCGGCAGGTGCGACAGCATCGGGATGCCGAACTCGTACATCTCCTGCAGCGCCGCGGCCGCGTAGTGCGAGATCGGCCGCCGGTAGAGGCTCGGCACCAGGCCGAACCACGACAGCGGCTGGCGCCCGACCGTCTGCTCGACGTACCGCACCTGGTCGGCCAGCAGCCGGAGCGCGCGGATGCTCGTCTTGTCCGGCTGCACCGGGACCAGGATCCCGTGCGAGGCCGCCAGCGCGTTGTTGGTCAGCACGTCCAGCGCCGGCGGGCAGTCGATGACGCAGTGGTCGTAGTTGGCGAACTGGATGACCCGGGCCAGCTGCCAGCCGGGCACGCGGAACGAATCGAGCCGCCGGATCAGGTCGAACATCCCCGGTGACGTCGGGATGACGTCGAGCGCGCCGCCCTTGCCGAGATTGCTGCGCGGGTGCGGGACGACGAGCTGCTCGATCGGCCCCTTCCACGTCTTGGCCAGGGCCTTCGCCAGGGTCGGCGCGTCTCCGCGGACCTCTTCCAGACCGAGCATCTCGGTCGTCGCGTGGCCCTGCGGGTCGAGGTCGACCAGCAGCACCCGCCGGCCCCGCTCGGCCAGCGCGGCCGCGGTGCCGACGCTCAGTGAGGTCTTGCCGACCCCGCCTTTCTGGTTGACCACCGAGGTGATCTGCATGCCGGAGCGCTCCTCATGTCGGTCGTTCCGCGAAGGCTATTGGATGCGGGGCCGTTGTGGGTGGCTATCCGCCCCCGGCCTGTCGCGGTCGCACCATCAGCGCCTGCGCGCCGGTGGCCACCGGGCCGTCGGCGTCGTGCAGGATGCTCGTCGCCGTGCCGACGCCGTGCTTGCCGACCAGCGTGACCGCGTCCAGCCCGATCCACTCGCCCGACGGCGGCCGCCGCAGGTGCACGGTCAGCTCCGAGTTGATGAACCACCACTTGCGCGGGTCGAGGTAGTTCGACACGCCGTTGCCGGAGTCGGCGACCGCGAACAGGCGCTGCAGCCCGCTCGGCTCCTCGCCGTCGACCAGCGGGACGCGCTGACGGGCCCAGACGGCCGCCGGGCCGGGCACGTCCATGCCACCGCGGACCGCGCGCCACTCGACCGCGTCGAGGTAGCCGGCCTGCCAGCCTTCGGGCCACGGCGACTCCGTGACGCTGTCCGCCGCGGGCATCAGCGGCCCGCCGTCGGTGGCGACCTCGGCCGTGTCGGACGTCGCGATGCGCCACGCCGAAGCTCGCGCCACGACGCGATCGGCGCTGGCCAGCTCGGCCTGCAGCAGCTCGACCGACCGGCCGGGCCGCTCGATCCGGGCCCGCACGGCGAGCTCGGCGACCGGCGCCGGGCCGAGGATCTCCACGGTCACCCGGGCGAGCTCCGCCGGGTGCGCGGGTTCGACGTTTTCGAGGGCCCGGACCAGCAACGCCGACGGCGGACCGAAGTGCTGCGAGTCGGACGACCAGGGCCCGGCCGTGTGGGCGGTCGCGGAGAACCGGCCGTCGGCGAGCGGGACGTAGAAGGCGTCAGCCATCAGTCGGCCCGGTCCAGCGGCGTCTCGTCGCCCGCGTCGGGCTCCGGCCAGCCGGGGTAGGCCGGTGGCGTGCCGCCGTACTCGGGGCAGTGCGCCTGGTGGTCGCACCAGTTGCACAGCTTGCTCTTGTTCGCGCGGAAGTCGCCGGTCTTGCCCGCCTTGAGGATGGCCTGCCAGATGGCTTCCAGCGTGCGCTCGAAGCGGAGCAGCTCGGCTTCGTCCGGGGTGTAGGCGAGCGACTGGCCGTCGGTGAGGTACATGAGTTTGAGCTGGCGGGGCACGATCCCGCGCAGCCGCCACAGCACCACGGCGTAGAACTTCATCTGGAACATCGCCTTGGCTTCGCCGATTTCGCGCGGCGCGGCGCCGGTCTTGTAGTCGACGACCCGGATCTCGCCGGTCGGCGCGACGTCCACCCGGTCGATGTAGCCGCGCAGCAGGACGCCGGAGCCGAGCTCGATCTCGACGTGCAGCTCGCACGCCTCCGGCTCGAGCCGGCGCGGGTCCTCCAGCTCGAAGTAGGAGTCCAGCAGCTTTTCCGCCGAGCGCAACCAGTCCGCGTGGTCGTCGGGCTTTTCGCCGTCGAACAGCTCGGTCCACTCCGGACGGTCTTCGGACAGCTCCGCCCACGCCGGGCCGAGCAGCTCCCGCGCCTGCGCGGGCACGCGCTCGGCGGCGGGCAGCGCGAACAGCCGCTCCAGTACCGAGTGGACGAGCGTGCCGCGCAGCTGGGCCTTGGTCGGGACCTCCGGCAGCCGGTCGACCGCGCGGAACCGGTAGAGCAGCGGGCACTGCTTGAAGTCGCTGGCCCTCGACGGCGACAACGCGGGCCGCCGGCGCACCTGCGTGGCGACGGCGGAGGCTGGGGGTTCCGTGCTGGCTGAGACGGTGACGGTGTCGGCGTCGGGCATGGGCAGAGCGTAACGCCGGGGTACGACAGTTCCGGCGACCGCAACGCCCGCCACCCCGGACAGGTCCGGACAACCCGGTACTCGGACAGCCGAATCGCGTACCCAGCCAGCCGACTCGCGTACCCAAGGAGTCGGCTCACGTACCCAGAGGGTCGGTTCGCGTACCCAGGGGGTCGGTTCGCGTACCCAGGGAGTCGGCTCGGCCTGGCACTGAGCCGACTGTCCGGGTACGTGAGCCGACTCTTCAGGTACGTGAGCCGACTCTCCGGGTACGTGTGTCGTCCGTGCGGGTGCTTGTGGTGGCCGTGGGCGACACCACCGGGACCGGATCACCCGGTACCCACACCCGGGGCTCTAGGCTCTCCGGCATGGCCGCGACCAGTGAGCAGGGCACCGGGGGCACCCGGCAGGCCGTCCGCTCGGACGGCGGTCTCCTGCTGTTCCGGGTCGCCGGCGTGCCCGTGCTGCTGGCGCCGTCCTGGTGGATCGGCTCGCTGGTCGTCGTCGTGCTCTACGCGCCGCTGGTCGGGCGGTTGCTGCCGGACGCCTCGACCCTGACGTCGTGGCTGCTGGCAGGCGCTTTCGCGCTGCTGCTGGGCCTGTCGGTGCTCGCCCACGAGCTCGGTCACTGCCTGGCCGCGCTGCGGCTGGGGATCCCGGTGCGGCGGCTGCGCCTGTTCCTGCTCGGCGGCCTGTCCGAAGTGGCCCGAACCCCGAAGCGGCCGGTCCACGAGGGCCTGGTCGCCGCGGCCGGCCCGGCGGTGTCGTTGCTGCTGGGCGGGTTCTGCGGCCTGCTGATGTTCGCCGTCCCGCCCGACGGCGCGGTCTGGATGCTGGTGGCCGAGTGCGCGGTGGCGAACCTCGCCGTCGGCGTGTTCAACCTGCTGCCCGGCCTGCCCCTGGACGGCGGGCGGCTGGTCCGCGCGGGCGTCTGGGCGGCGACGGGGATCCGCGCGAAGGGCACGCGTGCCGCGGTCGCCGGCGGCGCGGTCGTGGCCGCCGGGCTGCTCGTGTGGGCGCTGTGGGGCCTCGCGACCGGGAGCCCGGACCGCTGGCTGCGCCTGGGTGTCTGCGTCGTCACGGCGTGGTTCGTGATCCTCGGCGCGCGTTCGGAGCTGGCCGCGGAAGCGCGCCGCACCTGGCCGGAAGGGCTGGAGCTGGGCGAGCTGGTGCGGCCGGTGCTGCAGCTGCCCGCCGAGAGCCCGGTGTCGGACGCGCTGGCCGCGTCGGCGGGCCGGGGCGTGGTGCTGGTCCGAGCCGACGGCGTCGCCGCCGGGCTGCTCGACACGGGCGCGGCGGAGCGGCTCGCGGGCACGTCGCCGCACGCGCCGGCGGAGCTCGCCGCCGAGCCGATCCGGGCCGAGACGGTCCTGCTGGCTTCGGAGCCGGGGGAGGACGTCGTCGAGCGCGTCCGCGAAACCGCGGCGTGGCAGTTCCTGGTGGTCGACGACGAAGGCCGCCCGGCGGGCGTGCTGCGCCGGGACGACCTGCGCGCCGCGCTGAACCGCCGCTCTCGCTGAGACCCGCTGCGGCCACGGCCCGGGCGGCCTGCGAAGATCTGTCGTCGGCCATTCGGGGTACTGGAGGAAGTGTTGTCGGTCAGCGGACCGTTTCGCGCGGGTGATCGGGTGCAGTTGACCGACTCGAAGGGGCGCCACTACACCTTGACGCTCGCCGACGGCGGGGAGTACCACACCCACCGCGGCGGACTGGCCCACGACGACCTCATCGGCCGTCCCGAGGGCTCGGTGGTGACCTCGGCCGGCGGTTCGACGTACCTGGCGCTGCGCCCGCTGTTGCCGGACTACGTGCTCTCGATGCCGCGCGGCGCGCAGGTGATCTACCCGAAGGACGCCGCGCAGATCGTGATGTGGGGCGACATCTTCCCGGGCGCCCGCGTGCTCGAGGCCGGTGCCGGCTCCGGCGCGCTGACGTGCTCGCTGCTGCGCGCGGTCGGCTCGACCGGGCAGGTGAGCTCGTACGAGATCCGCGAAGACCACGCCGTGCACGCCGAGCACAACGTCGTGAAGTTCTTCGGCGAGAAGCCGGCGAACTGGTCGCTGACGGTCGCGGACCTGGCGACGCACGAGGGCGAGGTCGACCGGGTCGTGCTCGACATGCTGGCCCCGTGGGACCAGCTGCCGAACGTCGCCGCCCACCTCGTGCCGGGCGGGGTGCTGACGGTCTACGTCGCGACCGTGACGCAGCTTTCGCGCGTCACGGAGTCCCTGCGCGAGCAGCAGTGCTGGACCGAGCCCGAATCGTGGGAAACGCTGATGCGGCCGTGGCACGTGGTGGGCCTGGCGGTGCGCCCGGACCACCGGATGGTCGCGCACACGGCGTTCCTGCTCACCGCCCGGCGGCTCGCGGACGGCACCGTGTCCCCGCGCGTGTCGCGCCGGCCCAGCAAGGGCAAGGGCTGACGCCATGACCGCCCGCCGGCGGCTCGGGATCGCGGTCGTCGCGGCCGGGTTCGCCGGGGCGGTCGCGCTGTGCGTGGTGTTCGCGCCGTCCTGGCTCGTCGGGAGTGCGTCCGGCCTGAGCACGGCGGAACGGCTGAAAGCCGTCAACGACGTCCGGGCGACGCTGGTGCAGGCTCTGGGCGGCTTGCTGGCCCTGTCGGGCGTCGGACTGGGCGCGTACCTGACGTCCCGGCAGCTCCGGCTGAATCGGGACGGCCGGTCGATCGACCTGTTCACGAAGGCGATCGAGCAGCTCGCCGGGGAGGACGAGGCGACCAGGCAAGGAGCGGTCTACGCGCTCGAGCGGCTGGCCGAGCTGGATCCCCGCTACCGCGGGCACGCCCACGCCTTGCTGACGTCGTTCATCTGCCTGCGCGCGCCGTGGGCTCCCGGAACTCCGCGCCGCGAAGGCGGGGTGGCGAACGACGTCGCCGCCGCGCTGGCCGTCTTGAGCCGCGGTGACGTGATCGAGCCGGGAGCCGGGTCGGAGCTGGAGCGGGTGGACCTGCGGGGCGCCGACCTGCCGGGTCTCGCCATTCCGCAGGTCTGCCTGGCCGGGGCCAACCTCGAAGACGCCACGTTGAAGGGCGCGAAACTCGCGGGCGCGACGCTCACCGGCGCCATCCTCGAGGGCGCGGACCTGCGGGGCGCGGATCTCCGCGGAGCCGACCTCATGGGCGCCGAGCTCGACGGGGCCGTCCTCGACGGGGCCGAAGCGGACGCGGCCACCCGCTGGCCGGCGGGGTTCGAGCCGCCGGGCTAGCCCGGCACGCACCAGTGGCCGTTCTCCTTGTGCAGCGGGAAGGGCGTGTCCTTCGTCCCGCCCGCCGCTTCGACGTGCACCTTCGCCGTCGCCGACTCGCCGCGGACTTCCGGCGGCTCCTTGAGCGTCGCCGTCACCGGGCCGGCCGCGTCCCACGTCCGCTGCAGCCCCGCCAGGGCCTCCGCGCTCTGCGGGCGGCACGTCAGCTTGCCGAACGCCGCCGAGTCGTGCGCCCTGATCGCGTCGACGATCGCGCGGGCCAGCACGTTCACCGCCGCCGTGTCGACCGCGCTCGGCGCGGCGGAGGCCGAGGTCCGGGTCATCGGTGGAGGTGAATCCGACGGTGCGGGCGCGGAGCCGGACGGCGCGATCAGCAGCAGTCCCAGCACCACGCCCGCACCGGCCACGCCGAGCAGCACGAGCCCGGCGGCGAGCGTGCGGTTCACCGCCGGCGGGGGCTCACGAGCCGTCCGCCTTCACGTTGGACAGGCACCACAGGCCGGATTCCTTCTTGGCCGACATCGTGCCGACCTTGGTCTTGCTGCCGTCCGTGGCCGAGTAGCGCACGGTGGACCTGTCCCCGGTGTCCTGCGGCGCGCCGGACAGCTTGACCGTGACCTTCGGGATCTCACCCGTGGTGCCCTCGAAGACGCTGCGGCAGATGGTGTCGGCCAGCGCCTTCTCGTCGCCGGCGTTGTAGGCGGCGATCGTCGTGTCGAAGAGCTCCTGCGAGCTGCCCTTGCCCGAGGGGGCGGGCCCACTGGCGGGCTTGCTCCCGGTCGTCGACGGCCGGGTGGGCGACGTGGTCTTGGGCTTCGAAACGGACGTCTTCGGCGCGGACGTCGGCGCCGCCGAGCTGCTGCTGGCGGGCGGCGCAGCGGCGTTGTCGTCGTCCCTATTCGCCACGACGAGCCAGGTCACGCCGCCGCCGACGAGGACCACCGCGGCAGCCGCGATGCCGACGATGAGCCCGGTTTTCTTCTTCTTGGGCGGCGGAGCGTCACCGAAGCCGCCGCCGTACGGGTCGTAACCGCCGTAGTTCTGCGGCTGCTGCTGACCCCACTGGTCCTGCTGCCCGTACTGGGGGTGGCCCTGCTGGGGCTGAGGGCCCGTCTGGGGCGGGTAACCGCCCTGCTGCGGCTGTCCGTACGGGTCGGGCTGGCCGAACTGCTGAGTGCCGCCGTAGCCCGGCTGGGGCTGCGGTCCGCTCGGGGGGTAGCCGCCGGGCTGCTGGCCGTACGGCGGGGGCTGCTGCCCGTAGCCGCCGGGCTGCTGCCCGTAGCCGCCCGGTTGCTGCGGCGGGTAGGTCATGGGTGGTTCCCCCTAGCGTTCCTTCGACGGTGACCCCGGCCTTCGAAGCGGCCGACGTCGGCCCGATGCTAGCCATCGCCCGGGGCCGCCGCGCGGTTAGGGCGGAACTGGCCGGAATTGCCCGGCTCGGCCGAGGTTGGCGCCCTTCGGGACCGGGTACTCCCGACGTGCTTGGTTCGTCTTGGCCCGGTCAGGCCCGCGACGCGCCGGGGCCACGGCACCGAAATGGCCGCTTGCGCTGCGGGAATGTCCGTGCTGGACCAGGCGAGGAAACCGCGACGCGCCGATCTTGTGATCCGGAAAGGCCTTTTCTTGTCGGTGATCGCCGGTACCGTGGAATGAAAAGCACTCCGAGGAGGTGCCCGATGCATCATGACCTTCCCGGAGGTCGGCGCGAGGAGGCCGACCCTTCAGCAACATCCGGAGCTGGGACGACGGCGGACGAGCAGGCTCGGCAGATCCGTTTTCTCGAGGAGGAAGTGGCGCTGCTGCGCCGCAAACTGACCGACTCGCCACGGCAGAACCGAGTTCTCGAACAGCGGCTCGCCGAGGCGTCGGAAAGGGTGAGCCAGCTCACCGAACGCAACACCAAACTGGTCGAAACCCTGCGTGAGGCCCGAGGACAGCTCCTCGCGCTGCGTGAGGAAGTCGACCGGCTGGCCCAGCCACCGTCCGGGTACGGCGTCTTCGTCGAGGCGTACGAGGACAACACGGTGGACGTCTTCACGGCCGGCCGGAAGATGCGGGTGTCGGTATCGCCCGCGGTCGAGCTCTCGTCGTTGCGCCGCGGCCAGGCGCTGCGGCTCAACGAGGCGCTCACCGTGGTCGAGGCCGGCGGCTTCGAACGCACCGGCGAGGTGTGTGCCCTGCGTGAGGTGCTCGCCGCCGACGTCGAGGGCGGCAGCCTTCGCGCGCTGGTGGTCGGGCACGCGGACGAGGAGCGGGTGGTCCTGCTCTCCGATCTGCTGGCCGAGCAGCCGCTCAAACCGGGCGACTCGCTCCTGGTCGACTCCAAGGCCGGCTACGCGTACGAGCGCGTGCCGAAGGCGGAGGTCGAGGATCTGGTGCTGGAGGAGGTGCCCGACGTCCGCTACGAGGACATCGGTGGCCTCACCCGGCAGATCGAACAGATCCGCGACGCGGTGGAACTGCCGTTCCTGCACGCCGACCTGTACCAGGAGTATCAGCTGCGGCCGCCGAAGGGCGTCCTGCTGTACGGCCCGCCGGGCTGCGGCAAGACGCTCATCGCCAAGGCGGTCGCGAACTCGCTGGCCAAGAAGGTGGCCGCGGCCCGGGGCGACAACGAGGACGGGAAGTCCTACTTCCTGAACATCAAGGGTCCCGAGCTGCTCAACAAGTTCGTCGGGGAGACCGAGCGGCACATCCGCCTGATCTTCCAGCGAGCGCGGGAGAAGGCCTCCGAGGGCACCCCGGTGATCGTGTTCTTCGACGAGATGGACTCGATCTTCCGGACCCGTGGGTCGGGCGTTTCGTCCGACGTGGAAACCACGATCGTGCCCCAGCTGCTGTCGGAGATCGACGGTGTCGAAGGCCTGGAGAACGTCATCGTCATCGGCGCCTCCAACCGCGAGGACATGATCGACCCGGCGATCCTGCGGCCGGGCCGGCTCGACGTCAAGATCAAGATCGAGCGTCCGGACGCCGAAGGCGCGAAGGACATCTTCTCCAAGTACCTGGCCGAAGGCCTGCCGATCCACGCCGACGACCTCGCCGAGTTCGGCGGCGACGCCAAGGCGACGTTCGACGCGATGATCCAGCACACCGTCGAGCGGATGTACGAGGAGAGCGACGAGAACCGGTTCCTCGAGGTGACCTACGCCAACGGGGACAAGGAGGTCCTGTACTTCCGTGACTTCAACTCGGGCGCGATGATCCAGAACATCGTGGACCGGGCGAAGAAGTCGGCGATCAAGTCGGTGCTGGAGACCCAGCAGCCGGGTCTGCGCGTGCAGCACCTGCTCGACGCGATCGTCGACGAGTTCGCGGAGAACGAGGACCTGCCCAACACCACCAACCCGGACGACTGGGCCCGGATCTCCGGCAAGAAGGGCGAGCGGATCGTCTACATCCGCACGCTCGTCACCGGCAAGAACCAGGACTCGGGGCGGGCGATCGACACCGCCACGAACACCGGTCAGTACCTGTAGCAGTTCGAACACCCGATGGGGCGGCCGCTTCGGCGACCGCCCCATCGGCGTGTCCGGCCACTTTTGTGAGCTGAGTCACCGCCGACGCTTGTGTATAACGACCTATACGTGACGGGATGGGATGCACGTTCATGGCGTGGGGGACGGAACCGTGGCAGCGAGCGGTCGCGTACGTCGCGAGCCGCGTGGAAGGGCCGCCGCTGCCCGCAGACCTGGACGTCACCGTGCACTTCCACCCGGACCGCCTGGTGGGAGAGGTGCCCTTGCTGCGGCACCTCGTCACGGACGGCGTCTACCGCTCGCAGTTCGAGACCGGCACGAGCAACGGCGGGCTGACCGCGCACCCCGGCGGCGACCGCCGGCGGTGGGAGCACCGCATGTTCGGCGGCGTCTACGACGATCAGCCGCCGTCGGCCCGGCCCAAGTACGGCGCGCTGAACCACCGCCGCCGACCGGCGGGTGGTTCGGTCCGGTTCGGCTCGTCCCACCTGCGGCTGAAGCGCGCAGTGCTGGCCCGCACGACGTTCTGCTACCCGGACAGCTTCGCCGAGCCGGAAGACTTCGGCACGGCCGAGCACCTGCCGCTGCTGCCGCTCGCCGAGGCGGACGCCCGGGACGAGCTCGACGACCACATCGAAGCCCACGTCCACGGCCCGCTCCGGCTCGCCACGGACGTCGAGGCGCTCGTGCTGGACCCGGCGTTCCGCGGTACCGACGTCGAGGCGGCGGCCGCCGGCCTGCCGTTCCCGGCGTACTGGCACCACGGGTTCCGGCTGCCGGTCGAGGTGCTGGCCGAGCACGCGGACTTCCGGGGTGAGGACGTCGTGCGGGCCGGCAAGGAGATCGCCCAGGGCGGCCTGCTCGACGCGCGCGTCATCGGTGACGCCGTCCGCGCCGGCCGGCACGACCCCCAGGTGCTCAAGCGCGTCTGGCACTGCACCGCGCGGTTCGGCCTACGCGGTGACGCCGGCGGGTAGCAGTGCTTCGGTCAGCCGGCGCCAGTGCGGCATGGCCGAAGTGCCCGGCTCGATCCCGATGACCTGGACGCCCACGTGGTCGGCGCCCGCGTCGAGGTGGGCGCGCAGCTTGCCGGTGATCGTGTCGAGGTCGCCCCAGAACACCAGGTCGTCGACGAGCCGGTCGCTGCCGCGGCCGCCGTCGATGTCCGCTTCGGTGTAGCCGAGCCGCCGGAACTTCGCGACGTTGTACGGCGAGGTGAGGTACCTGTGCAGGTGCTCGCGGGCGATCTCCCGCGCTTTGGCCGCGTCGGTTTCGAACAGCACGGCGTGCTCGACGCCGAGGAACGGGCCGGCGCCCAGGATTTCCCGCGCTCCGGCGGTGTGCTCCGGCGTCACGTGGTAGGTGTGCGCACCCGCCGACCGATCCCGGGCCAGCTCCAGCATCTTCGGGCCGTACGCGGCGAGCAGGCGCCGGACCGGCGTTCGCGGCTCGGGGTTGACGCTCGTGATGGTGTCCAGCGCGTCGAGGTAGTCGTTCATCGCCCGCAGCGGCTTCGCGCCGGGCTTCCCGGCGCCGAAGCCGAGGCCGAGCAGGTGGCGGTCCGGGTAGGCGTCGGCCAGCAGCAGGGCCGCGCCGCGGGTCCAGCGCGGCTCGCGGGACCAGATCTGCGCGATGCCGTTGACGACGGTGAGGCGTTCGGTGGCCGACAGCAGGAACCCGGCGTGCGTGAGGGCTTCCCGGCCGTTGCTTTCCGGGATCCAGATCGCCGGCCAGCCGAGTTCTTCCAGCTCCTGGACGGAATCCCGGATCAGGCCGGCCGGCTGGTCCTCGAAGTCGAACGTCCAGATCCCGTAGCGGCCCAGCCGCATGTTCTCGATCATACCCATAAATCGAAGTATCGCAGATTTGCGATATGAGTCAACCGGATGTCCGCCGAGACAGGGGAGGGGAGTGGTCAGAGGGTGTGGCCGAGGACCGCGACGAACTCGGCGATCCGGGCTTCGTCGCGCTTGTAGTGCGTCCACTTGCCGACGCGGGTCGCGCGCACCAGGCCGGCGCGCTGCAGCTCGGCCATGTACGCCGACACGGTCGACTGCGCGAGCCCCGTCTTCTCCTGGATGTGGCTCACGCACACGCCGACCTCGACCGGGTCCGCGATGGCCCGCTCCACCGGGAAGTGCCGCGCGGGCTCCCGCAGCCACCGCAGCACCTGCAGCCGCACCGGGTTCGCGAGCGCCTTGAACACGTCGAGCAACTGCTCGACCTCCGGCTGGGATTCGGCGCGTGTCGTCATGGCTGGTACCGAGTATATCGACGTATAACGACCTATACTCACTGGCCGTGAGCGAAGAAACCCGCCGCCCTCGCGCGCCCATCACCGAATCCGACGTCCTGGCCTGGCTGGAGACAACGGCCGCCGCCGTCCAGGCGGGGGAGGTGAGCGCCCAGGAGCTCATCGACATCCTCGGGGAGCTGCGCCGCGCTTCGGCCGCTTGCGCCGACGCGTCCGACTGGGCCCTGCTGGCCGCCCGCGAAGGCGGCGCGAGCCTCCGCCAGATCGCGCCGGTCTTCGGCAAGGGGTACGTCCGGGCCCCGGCCGCGCGCCTGGAGAAGCTTCACCGCCAGGCCCAGAACGCCGACCAGTGGCTGGCCATCCTCCGGCACAAGCAGACCGCGTGAACCGCATCGCGCTCGGCCTGGCCGCGCTGGGCCGGCCCGCCTACATCAACCTCGGCCGCGAGGGCGCGCTGCCGCCGGAGCGGGACGTCGAATCCATGCGCTCCGCGACCTTCGCGGTGCTCGACGACGCCTACGCCGCGGGGATCCGGCACGTCGACGTCGCCCGCTCGTACGGGCGCTCGGAGGAGTTCCTGGCCGGCTGGCTCGCCGAACGCGGGCACGTTGACGTCGAGGTTTCCAGCAAGTGGGGCTACGCGTACGTGGGGGACTGGCGGCTCGACGCCGACGTGCACGAGGTGAAGGAGCACTCGGCGACGCGGTTCGCGGCGCAGTGGGCGGAAACCCTGGCGCTGCTGCGGGATCGGGTCGGCCTGTACCAGGTGCATTCGCTCACTGTGGACAGTCCACTGTTCACCGACGAACCGCTGATCGAGGCACTGGCGGAGCTTTCCGCGAACGGCGTCGCGGTCGGGTTCTCGACGTCCGGGCCGGCGCAGGCGGCCGCGATCGAGCGGGCGTTCGCGCTGGAAGTGGCTGGGCGGCCGGTGTTCTCGGCGGTGCAGTCGACGTGGAACGTCCTGGAACCGTCCGCCGGGCCGGCGCTCGCCGCGGCACACGCGGCCGGGAAGCGCGTGCTGCTCAAGGAAACCCTGGCCAACGGGCGGCTGGCGGTCGAAGCGCCGGCGGCGGTCCGCGGGATCGCCGCCGCGCACGCGACCGGGCCGGACGCGGTCGCGGTGGCCGCGGTGCTGGCGAACGACTGGGCGGACCGGGCGGTCATCGGCCCGGCGAGCCCGGCCCAGCTCGAGGCGAACCTGCGCGCCACCACGGTGGACCTGGGTGCGGCGGACCGGGATTCGCTGGCCGGCCTGGCCGAGGAACCCGGCGCGTACTGGCGACACCGGTCCTCCTTGAAGTGGGACTGAGCGGCTGCACTACCCTTCGCAGGCACGAAACCGACGACAGGAGGCCGGGTGCGTCATCGTCAGGTGGTCGCCTTGGCCGCGGTCGCGCTGGTGGGCTTGACGGCCTGCGAAGGGCCCGATCCGAACAACCTCGAGACCTACTACGACGATCCGGCGCCGACGTCCGCACCGGTCACGACCACCGAAGTGCCGGTGAGCCCCGCGAAGGCCGCGCCGGTCGCGCCGCCGGAGCCCGATCCCGGTCTGCTCGCGGAACCCGCGCTGCTGTCCGACGTGGACGTCGCGGAGGAAGGTGTGCAGCCGGCCTCGAACGAGGTCGCGGGATGCCTGGCGGACGGGCCGTCGGCGGGCAGCCGGACCGCGACCTGGCGCTACCCCAGCGGGTCGATGCTGAGCCACCGCGTCGTGGTGTTCCCGGACCGGTCGGCCGCCCAGGCGGTCGCGGAGAACGAGTGCCCCCCTGGCAAGCTGGTGAGCGTCCCCGTCCAGCCCGGGGTCGAGCGGCAGCAGGCCTGGAGCGACGGCAAGACCTGCACGGTGTTGCTGGCCAAGGGAGCGCTCGTGTCCGAGCTGACGGTCTCGGCGAGCACCGAGGCCCGCGCGGTGGATGCGGCGAAGCGGCTGCTGCCCGCGATGACGGCGAAGCTGGCTGCTCAGCCGTAGCGGCGGAACCACTCCTGGACGCCTTCGCGGCCGTCGGGGATGAAGGGGAGTTCCGGAGCCGGGTCATCGATCCAGGCGCGGAGATCTTCCAGCGGGATCCAGCGGCCTTCGACGATCTCTTCGGCCTGGTGGTGGATCGGACCGTCCCAGCGCACCTCGAAGGCGAAGTTGTGGCAACGGTTGTGGCCGTCGTCGTAGACCTTGGTGAACAGCGGGACGGGTTCCACCCCTTGGACACCCAGCTCTTCGGCCAGTTCGCGGCGGGCGCAGTCGGCCGGTGACTCACCGGCGGCGACCACGCCGCCGGCCCAGCAGTCCCAGGTCGAGGGGAAGACGTCCTTCGTGGCGGTGCGGAGGTGCACGTAGACGGCCTTCCCGTCACCCGAACGGACCAGCACGACCCCTGCGGCGTGCCACAGTCCTTCGGCGCGGAGGCGGCTCCGGCGGGTCGCGCCGACGACCGAGCCCGCCTGGTCATAGAGCGCAACGAGTTCGTCACTGCCTGGCATGGGTGCATCGTTCCACTAGGACGACCCCGTAGGGTGGTGGACATGCGGCGGATCATGGGAACCGAAGTCGAGTACGGCATCTCCGTGCCGGGCGACGCGACGGCGAACCCGGTACTCACCTCGACCCAGGTCGTGCTGGCCTACGCGGCCGCGGCCGACATCCCGCGGGCCCGGCGGGCGCGGTGGGACTACGAGGTGGAGTCCCCGCTGCGGGACGCGCGCGGGTTCGACCTGACCGGCCCCGGCGGGCCGGGGCACGACCCGGACGTCGAGGACCTGGGGGCGGCGAACGTCATCCTGACCAACGGGGCGCGGTTGTACGTCGACCACGCGCACCCGGAGTACTCCGCGCCCGAGGTGACGAACGCGCGCGACGCGGTCATCTGGGACAAGGCGGGCGAGCGGGTGATGGAGGAGGCCGCGCTGAAGGCGGCGTCCGTGCCCGGCCAGCCCCAGCTGCAGCTGTACAAGAACAACGTCGACGGCAAGGGCGCGAGCTACGGCACGCACGAGAACTACCTGTGCGCGCGCTCGACGCCGTTCACCGCGATCATCGCCGGGCTGACGCCGTTCTTCGTTTCGCGGCAGGTCGTCACCGGGTCCGGCCGGGTCGGGATCGGCCAGCAGAGCGAGGAGGCCGGGTTCCAGCTCTCCCAGCGTGCGGACTACATCGAGGTCGAGGTCGGCCTCGAGACGACGCTCAAGCGCGGGATCATCAACACCCGCGACGAGCCGCACGCGGACGCGGACAAGTACCGGCGGCTGCACGTCATCATCGGTGACGCGAACATGTCGGAGTACTCGACATACCTGAAGGTCGGGACGACGGCGCTGATCCTCGACCTGATCGAGTCCGGCATCCGGTTCGACGACCTGAAGCTGGACGAGCCGGTCAAGGCCGTCCACCAGATCAGCCACGACCCGACGCTGAAGGCGCAGGTGGCGCTGGCGAACGGGAAGAAGTACTCCGGGCTGGACCTGCAGTTCGCCTACCACGAGATCGCGTCGCAGAACCTGGAGCGCACCGGCGCGGACCAGGCCTCGAAGGAGGTCCTGCGGGTCTGGGGCGAGGTCCTGGACGCGCTGGCGCGCGACCCGCAGGAGTGCGCGGACCGGCTGGACTGGCCGGCGAAGCTGCGCCTGCTGGAGGGGTACCGGCAGCGGGACCAGCTGGCCTGGGGCGCGCCGCGGCTGCGCCTGGTCGACCTGCAGTATTCCGACGTGCGGCTGGCGAAGGGCCTGTACAACCGGCTCGTCACGCGCGGGTCGATGAAGCGGCTGGTGACCGAGGAAGAGGTGCTGGCCGCGGTGACGACGCCGCCGTCGGACACGCGGGCCTACTTCCGGGGCCGGGCGCTGGAGAAGTACGCGACCTCGATCGCGGCGGCCTCGTGGGATTCGGTCATCTTCGACGTCGGCAAGGAGTCGCTGGTGCGGATCCCGACGCTGGAGCCGCTGCGGGGGACGAAGGCGCACGTCGGCAAGCTGCTGGACGAGTCGGCGACGGCTGAAGACCTGGTGGAGGCGCTCACCGGTTCGGACTAGGCGGTACGCACCAGTGATCGCGGCGTTGCCCCGAATGTCGGGGCCGCTGGGTAGGCTAGGAAACATCAGCCACACCGGGAGGCGAGATGGCCCAGGAAAAGATCGAAAAGCACGGCGGCGGCGACTCCGACGAGGAGTTCGACGACACCGGCGCGGCGGGTCAGGAGCGGCGCGAGAAGCTCGGCGAGGACGTCGACACGATCCTCGACGAGATCGACGACGTGCTCGAGGAAAACGCCGAGGACTTCGTCCGGGCCTATGTGCAGAAGGGCGGCGAGTAGCCGCTCGGGGCGCTGCGCCCCAGCCGACCGTTCAGCCGGCGGCCGGGGTTCCGCGTGGAGGCGACCGTGGTCCGGTGGGCCGGGGTCGCCCGGCGCGGGGCCTGCGGCCCGCACAGATGGGATTTTTGAGCACGTATGGACAACACCAGGGGCATCTCGGGTCCCGCGCTGCCGGCCGCGTACTTCTCGTCGGCGACGTCGTCGTTTTCGGACTTCTTGCGGGTACAGGCGCCGGAACTGCTTCCGGAGCGACGGGTGGGCAACGGCGTCGCGGACCTGGGCGTGCCGCACGGCACGACGATCGTCGCGCTGACCTTCGCGGGCGGTGTGCTGATCGCGGGTGACCGGCGGGCGACGTCGGGCAACCTGATCGCGAGCCGCGACATCGAGAAGGTGCACGTCACCGACGAGTACTCGGCGGTCGGCATCGCGGGTACGGCCGGGCTGGCCGTGGAGATGGTGCGGCTGTACGCGGTGGAGCTCGCGCACTACGAGAAGATCGAAGGCGTTTCGCTGTCGCTGGACGGCAAGACGAACAAGCTGGCCGGGATGGTCAAGGCCAACCTCGAGATGGCGATGGCGGGGCTGGCGGCGATCCCGTTGTTCGTCGGGTACGACCTGGAAGCCGAGGACGCGAAGCACGCGGGCCGGATCGTGTCGTACGACGCCGCGGGCGGGCGCTACGAGGAGAACGGCGGCTACGCGGGCATCGGCTCGGGTTCGCTGTTCGCGAAATCCGCGCTGAAGAAGCTGCACGACCCGGACGCCGACGTCGAAGGCGCGACACGAGTGGCGGTGGAGGCGCTGTACGACGCGGCGGACGACGACACCGCCTCGGGCGGGCCCGACCTGGTGCGCCGGATCTTCCCGAGCGTCGTGACGATCACCGCGGAGCACGGGGCCGTGCAGCTGTCCGAGCGGGAGACGGCCGCGGTCGCGGAGGCCGTGGTGGCCGGGCGGATCGAGCGCCAGCAGCGCCGGCTGTCCTGACTCCGGAGCTGAACCAGTGAACGTTGGAACACCGAAAGACCTGGAGCGCACACCGTGACGATGCCGTTGTATGCCTCTCCCGAGCAGCTGATGCGGGAGCGTTCCGAGCTGGCGCGCAAGGGCATCGCGCGCGGCCGGAGCGTGGTGGTGCTGAAGTACGCGGGCGGCGTGCTGTTCGTGGCGGAGAACCCGTCGGCGACGCTGCACAAGGTGTCCGAGATCTACGACCGGATCGGGTTCGCCGCCGTCGGGCGCTACAGCGAGTTCGAGAACCTGCGGGTGGCCGGCATCCGGCACGCGGACCTCAAGGGGTACCAGTACGACCGGCGTGACGTGAGCGCGCGGGCGCTGGCGAACGCGTACGCGGCGACGCTGGGCAGCATCTTCACCGAGCAGCTGAAGCCGTTCGAGGTGGAGGTCTGCGTGGCGGAGGTCGGGGCGAGCGCGGCGGAGGACCAGCTGTACCGGCTGACCTACGACGGGTCGATCTTCGACGAGCCGCAGTACATCGTGATGGGTGGCCAGAACGAGAAGATCGCGGCGAAGCTGAAGGAAACGTTCGAGGACGGCCTGGAGCTGCAGGCGGCGCTGGGGCTGGCGGTCGCGGCCCTGCGCACGCCGACCCAGCCGGCGCCGACGGCGTCTTCGTCGGCCGGTTCTTCTTCGTCCTCGTCTTCGGCGGCGAACTCGGCGGCGAACGGCAACGGCGAGACCGACCCGCCGATCAAGCTGGAGGTGGCGGTCCTGGACCGCGACCGCCCGCGGCGCGCGTTCCGCCGCCTGACGGGCACGGTGCTGGACTCCCTGCTGCCGGTGCCGGACCCGCAGGGCGAGGAACCGGAGAGCAAGCCGGAAGGCGAGTAGGACTTCGCGAAGGCGGGGGCGTGGTCGGTGACCGCGCCCCCGCCTTCGTCATGCGGGCCGGCGGGCGAAGGCGAGCAGATGCGCGCTGGCGTGGACGAGGTGCGGGTCCCGCTCGACGATCCGGGCGGCGCGCAGGGCGGGTTCGACGAGTTCGTCGAACCGTGAGAGCCCGGCCGCGTCGAGTGCGGGCCACGAAGGACCTTCGACGCCGAAGACGGCTGTCCCGGTGAAGCCCGCGGCGGCGACTTCGTCGTGGAGTTCGGTCGCCGTGTGCCAGTGCGTGGCGACGAAGCCCGCGTGGCCGTCGTAGGCGCCGGTCTCGATGACCGTGCGGACCGGGCCGACGTGGCCGGGGGTGAGCGTGCCGGCGGCTCCGGTCTCCAGCAAGGAGAGGTACCGGCTGATCCCCGCCGCGGCGAGCAGGCCTCCCGGGCGCAGCACGCGCCGGGCTTCGGCCAGCGCGCGAGCACGGTCGCCGGCGCCGGTGAGGTGGTAGAGCGGGCCGAGCAGCAGGACGACGTCGTAGGTGGCTTCGGCCGCGTCGAGGTCGCGCGCGTCGCCGGTCGAGGCCGTGACGCCGGGCAGTGCCGCCGCTCGGGCGACGTGGGCCGGGACGAGGTCGACCAGGTGCACCGGGTGACCGTCGGCGGCCAGCCAGGTGGCGTGGACGCCGGTGCCGCCACCGACGTCGAGGACGCGGGCACCGGCGATGAGGTGCCGGCGGAGCAGTTCCCGCGTGCGCAGGTACTCCAGGCGGCCGTGCGGGGTGCGGGTGAGCCGGTCGTCTTCGGCGGGGCCGGTGGCGTAGTGCGTCGCGAGGTCCATGCTCCAAGATCCCAGGCCCGGCAATCGGATTTCAGGACGTCGCGGGTGCGGCCCGGAAGTTCTGGTCGGCGAAGGCCAGCAGGTACGGCAGTGTCGCCCGGGCCGTGTGCCAGGTGTGGTTGAAGCCGCGTTCGGCGTGGACGACCGCTTCCTGGCCGCGGGCGTGGAGGGCGTCGGCGATGCGGTGGGCCGTCGTGACGTCGGTGGGTGCTCCGGTGCCCACCGCGAGCATCACCGAGATCGGCGCCGGAAAACTCATCGCGGGCAGGTAGCGGCGCGGGGTGTTGGCGGCGATGGCCGCCCGGTCGCCGCCGAGGATGCCGACCGAGTCGTTGAGGTCGTCGTACGGCAGGGCGATCAGCAGGGTGCCGAACTCGTCGACGTGGTGCAGGCCGATGTTGAGCGCCCCGAAGCCGCCGCCGGACATGCCGCCCAGCGCCCGGTGGCCGCGGTCGGCGAGGGTGCGGTAGCGCTGGTCGATCGCCGGGACCACCGTGCGGGCGAGGTAGGTCTCCAGCTGCGGGCCGCCCGGGACGTCGAGGCATTCCCAGTCGGTGGCGGGGTTTCCGGCGGTCAGGTCGACGCTGACCACGATCATCGGCCCGATCACGCCGCCCCGCTGCAGGGCGAGCAGGGTGCCCGGGGCGTCGCCGGAGGTCAGCCAGTCGCGGGGACCGCCGAACGGGTAGCCGTGGATCAGGTAGACGACCGGGTAACGGCGGGCCGCGTCGGCGTCGTATGCGGGCGGCAGGATGACGTAGTTGCTGCCCGACGGGACGCCGTGGGCCGGGTCGGGCAGGTTCACGACGTCGATGCGCTGGCCGGCGGCCGCGGTCCCCGCGCCCGGGTGCGGTGCGGACGGCGCTTCGTCGCCGTCGTCGAGCAGGCGCCCGGCGAGGTTGACGACGCCGGGGCCGCGTTGCAGCAGGCGGGCGAGGTCGTCGGAGGTGCGGACGTACCCGACGTAGCTGTTCAGGGCAGTGACTGCCGCGAGCAGCAGCAGGACGCCGAAGGCGGTGCAGCCCCAGCGGCGCACCCGGCGCCGGTGCCACACCGCGATGACGGCGGCCAGGACCGCGACGGCGGCCGAGGCGAGGGCGAGCCAGATGAGCGGGGACTCGAACGGGCCGATGTCGCGGGCGCGCGCGGTGATGTCGCCGGGCAGCACCGGGTCGGTGGCGGCCCGGTGGAGGCCGCTCGCCAGGCCGTGCCCGCCCATTCGATCCCCGCTCGTCCCCGGTTCGCGGGCAGGATCGCCCGCATCTCGATCAAGACGCTAGCCAGGGACGGCTGTGGGTTCGTTGAGAGAAAGTAAAGAGATCTCAAGGACGGTAGATGGTCAGGGCGCTGGGCCTCGACCGGAAGCGGAACCGGGTGCCGAGCGGGCCGACCTCGCCGTCGGTCGCGACGCGGCGGTGGCCGTCCAGCAGCTCGACGTCCAGCTCCGCCACGTCGAGCTCCTGGTAGACGTGGCTGGCCGCCAGGCTGCGGGTGACCATCGCCAGCAGGAACCGGGCCCGGGAGTAGGGCAGGTCGGCGCGCAGGTAGCGGACGTCGAGCAGGCCGGTGTCGAGCGCGGGCCGCCGGCTGGGCGCGAAGCCCTTGGGCGCGTACGTGCCGTTGCCGACGAACAGCAGCCAGACCTGGGTGAGCTTGCCGTTGAGCCGCACGGTCAGCGGCTTGGCGTGGCGCAGCGACCGGGTCAGCGCGATCACGGCCGAGGGCCACTTGGGGTGCTTTTCCTGCAGCTTCTCGCGCAGCCGGACCATCTCCGGGTAGCCGCCGAGGCTGGCGGTGTTGACGAACCAGCGGTGCGCCGTGTCGCCGTCCGCCTCCGTGATCTCGACCTCGCCGAGGTCGATGCCGACGGCGTTGCCGATCTCGGTCGCCGCGTCCGCGTCGGGCATGGAGGTGACGCCGATGTCGCGGGCGAAGTGGTTGAGCGTGCCCGCCGGGATCAGCGCGAGCGGCAGGTCGCGTTCCGCGGCGACCGCGGCGACCGCGGCCACGGTGCCGTCACCGCCCGCGACGCCGAGCGCGCGGACCGTCCCGCGGGCGTCGATCTCGCTTTCGAGCTGGGCGATCAGGTTCCGGTCGGGGTCGGGGTAGAGGATCTCGGCCTTGGGCCAGGCGTGCCGGGCGTCCTCGGTCGGGTCCTGGCCGTCGATGCCGGATTTCGGGTTGACCAGCACGAGCATGTCGTCGCCGTCGATCATCTCGGGCGCGTCCGCGTCGTGGGCGGTGCGGCCCGGGACGTCGTCGTGCAGTGGCCACCAGTGTCGGGTCGCCAGGCCCACGCCGACCCCGATGCCCAGGCCGACGCCGACGTCGGAGGGCCAGTGGACGCCGGTGTGGACGCGGGAGTAGGCGACGGCCAGCGCGAGGGGCGCCACGACGAGACCGGCACGCGGCGACTCCATCGCCACCGCCGTCGCGAAGGCCGCCGCGGAGGCCGAGTGGCCGGACGGGAACGAGGACGACGTCGGGCGTTTCCGCAGGCGGCGACGCACCGGCGTCTCCTCCTCCGCCGGGCGGCGGCGGGGGAACAGCGGCTTGCCGATCAGGTTCGCCGCGGCGCTGGCCCCGGCGATCGCGACGACCCCGCGCAGCGCCCCGCGCCGGGTCTCGCCCTTGCGGACGGCCAGCGCCGCGGCGACCCCCCACCAGAGCCGGGACTTGTTCGCCGATCTGGACAGCGCCATCAGCACGTCGTCGGCCCTGGTGGCGGGCAGGGCAGCGCTGCGCCGCATCAGGGCGCGGTCGGTCCGGCCTACTTGCCGGAAAGCCCGGATGAGCTCGTGTGCCAAGGAGTTGCCTTCCCCGAGTAGTCAAGAGCAGTGCTCCAATCGTGCCTGAATCGGGGAGTTTTCACCGTCTGTGGCACACCGGGGGCGTGTCGACGCCCGAACGGCGCACCGTCGATGGGGGTCCAGCGCCTACTCTGGTGGCATGCAGCGGCGGATCTTTGGCATCGAGACCGAGTTCGGGGTCACGTGCACCTTCCACGGACAGCGCAGGCTCTCGCCCGACGAGGTGGCGCGCTACCTGTTCCGGCGAGTCGTCTCGTGGGGACGCTCATCGAACGTCTTCCTGTCGAACGGCTCCCGGCTCTACCTGGACGTCGGCTCGCACCCCGAGTACGCGACGGCCGAGTGCGACGACCTCGTCCAGCTGGTCACCCACGACAAGGCCGGCGAGCGGATCCTCGAGGACCTGCTGGTCGACGCCGAGCGCCGGCTGGCCGACGAGGGCATCGGCGGCGACATCTTCCTGTTCAAGAACAACACCGACTCCGCGGGCAACTCCTACGGCTGTCACGAGAACTACCTGGTGACCCGTGCGGGTGAGTTCTCGCGGATCGCCGACGTGCTGCTGCCGTTCCTGGTGACCCGGCAGCTCATCTGCGGCGCCGGCAAGGTGCTGCAGACCCCGCGCGGCGCGGTCTACTGCCTGTCCCAGCGTGCGGAGCACATCTGGGAAGGCGTCTCGAGCGCGACCACCCGCTCGCGGCCCATCATCAACACCCGCGACGAGCCGCACGCCGACGCCGAGCGCTACCGGCGCCTGCACGTCATCGTGGGCGACTCGAACATGGCCGAGCCGACGACCATGCTCAAGGTCGGCTCGGCGAACCTGGTGCTCGAGATGATCGAGGCCGGCGTCCAGTTCCGCGACTTCACCCTGGACAACCCGATCCGGGCGATCCGCGAGATCAGCCACGACCTCACCGGCCGCCGCCAGGTGCGCCTCGCCGGCGGGCGCGAGGCCTCGGCGCTGGACATCCAGCGCGAGTACCACGCCCGCGCCGTCCAGCACCTCAAGGACAACGGCACGACCCCGGCGAACGAGCGCGTCATCGAGCTGTGGGGCCGGGCGCTGGACGCGGTCGAGCAGCAGGACTTCGGCAAGATCGACACCGAGATCGACTGGGCGATCAAGCACCGGCTGGTCGAGCGCTACCGGCACAAGCACGACCTGGACCTGTCCAGCCCGCGGATCGCGCAGCTCGACCTGGCCTACCACGACATCCGCCGGGGCCGGGGCATCTTCGACCTGCTCCAGCGCAAGGGCCTGGTCCGCCGGGTCACCGACGACGGCGAGATCGAGGCCGCCAAGGACACCCCGCCGCAGACGACCCGGGCGAAGCTGCGCGGCGACTTCATCGCCGCTGCCCAGGCCGCCGGGCGCGACTTCACGGTCGACTGGGTGCACCTGAAGCTGAACGACCAGGCCCAGCGCACGGTCCTGTGCAAGGACCCGTTCCGCTCGGTCGACGAGCGCGTGGAACGCCTGATCAGCTCGCTCTGACCCCCGCCGACGCGGGCACGGCGGCCGAGACCACCAGGGCGAACACGAGCAGAACCACACGCACGACACGCATGGGGGCGATCCTGC